>NZ_VRVD01000270.1:0-6244 GCF_008040015.1 Methylobacterium sp. WL18
GCCGGACCCCCGTGCCGGGGCGCGCTCGGAGGGGCACCGCCCCCGGCCCGAGCAGAGCTGGCAGGACTGGCTCGGCCACGAGCTTCACCGCGCCGCGCGCAAGCTTCTGCGCGACCTGCTGCGATCGATCTTCTGAGAGGGACCATGCCAGAGGACAAGCCGAGCCGCCGGAAGCCCAAGGCGGACGCCTTCGAACCCTTCGCCGACGACGCGTCGGTCCGCACCATCGGCGCCCTGAGCTTCGAGAACGGCACCGACCGAATCGCCCTGCACGGCACCCTCGACCTCACCAAGGACAAGGCCGGCCTGGCGCAGGCGCGCCTGCTCCAGGCCACCGCTGAGGCCATCGTGAAGGCCCTGGAGGCCGGCGACCTGCCCGACGCGGTGGCGGAGGCGGCCGACGAGGCGCCCAAATCCGTGGCCAATCCCTTCGCCTGAGCCGCGGACGGCCGGCGGGCGTCCTTGCCGGTGCCGGGCGGGCCTGATACTCGGTCGGCGACATTCTTATATCGTGGGGAACGCGCGTACAGGACGGGTCCAAGGCCCCGGGCCTGACCCGTGCCGCTGGCACGCACCGCGCAGCCCCGAACAACGCGCCGAGGACGATCCGCGATGGCTCGCGAATTCATCTACCACATGCGGGGACTCACGAAGTCCTACCTGGGCGGCAAGAAGGTCCTGGAGGACGTCAACCTGTCGTTCTACCCGGACGCCAAGATCGGCGTGCTCGGCATCAACGGCTCGGGCAAGTCGACCCTGCTCAAGATCATGGCCGGCATCGACACGGAGTGGACCGGCGAGGGCTTCGTCGCCCAGGGCGCCCGGGTCGGCTACCTGCCGCAGGAGCCGCAGCTCGATCCGAACAAGTCGGTCCGCCAGAACATCATGGAGGGCGTGGCCGAGAAGCAGGCGCTGCTCGACCGCTACAACGAACTCGCCATGAACTATTCCGAGGAGACCGCCGACGAGATGACGGCGCTCCAGGACAAGATCGAGGCGGCCAATCTCTGGGAGCTCGATTCCAAGGTCGATCAGGCCATGGAGGCCCTGGGCTGCCCGAGCGACGAGCAGCCGGTCGCGACCCTGTCGGGCGGCGAGCGCCGCCGCGTGGCCCTGTGCAAGCTGCTGCTGTGGGAGCCGGAGCTTCTCCTGCTCGACGAGCCGACCAACCACCTCGACGCCGAGACGGTGAACTGGCTCGAAGGCCACCTGAAGTCCTATCCGGGCGCGATCCTGATCGTGACCCACGATCGCTACTTCCTCGACAACGTCACCAGCTGGATCCTCGAGCTCGATCGCGGCCGGGGCTACCCGTACGAGGGCAACTACTCGGCCTGGCTGGTGCAGAAGCAGAAGCGCCTCCAGCAGGAGGGCCGCGAGGACATGGCCCGCCAGCGCTCGATCACGCGCGAGCAGGAGTGGATCGCCGCCTCGCCCAAGGCCCGGCAGTCGAAGTCGAAGGCCCGCATCACCCGCTACGAGGAGCTGGTCGCCAAGCAGAACAACAAGGTCGACGCCGCCGCGCAGATCGTGATCCCGATCGACGAGCGGCTGGGCAACAACGTCATCGAGTTCGAGCACCTCAACAAGGCGTTCGGCGACCGCCTGCTGATCGAAGACCTGTCGTTCAAGCTGCCGCCCGGCGGCATCGTCGGGGTGATCGGTCCGAACGGGGCCGGCAAGACCACCCTGTTCAAGATGATCACGGGCCAGGAGACGCCGGACGGCGGCAAGATCGCGGTCGGCGAGACGGTGAAGCTCGGCTACGTCGATCAGTCGCGCGACGCCCTCGATCCCAGCGCCACAGTCTGGCAGGAGGTCTCGGGCGGCAACGACATCATCTATTTCAACAAGCGCGAGATCAATTCCCGCGCCTATTGCGCGGCCTTCGCGTTCAAGGGCGGCGACCAGCAGAAGAAGGTCGGCACCCTGTCGGGCGGCGAGCGCAACCGCGTCCACCTCGCCCGGACCCTGAAGGGCGGCGCCAACGTGCTGCTGCTCGACGAGCCGACCAACGACCTCGACATGGAGACCCTGCGCGCCCTCGAGGACGCGCTGGAGGATTACGCAGGCTGCGCGGTGATCATCAGCCACGATCGCTGGTTCCTGAACCGCATCGCGACGCACATCCTGGCCTTCGAGGGCGACAGCCACGTGGAATGGTTCGAGGGCAACTTCTCCGACTACGAAGCGGACAAGATGCGCCGGCTCGGGGCTGATTCGCTGATGCCGAAGAAGATCAAGTACAAGAAGTTTTCGCGATAGGATTCGGTCCCGGCCTTCGAGCCGGGACCATTTCGGCCGATCCCAGGCCCTCGTCCCGATAGGCTGGGCCACGATCCGATTCTTCGCTCGCGACAGGCGCTGCGGCGCGTCTTGGAAGGTCGGTGCCGGTTCGCGGATGAGGGGAATGCTGTGTTTCTCCTCCCCCCGGGGTTACGGGTTACACGGGCCGGACGACCCATCGTCCGAGGGTTGATCCCCCCGACGCGACGACCGTGGCCGTCGTTCCGGGGCGCCGCAGGCGAGCCCGGAACCCAGAACCGCTTTCGGCGCAAGAGCTTGACACGTCGGCGTCTCTGGTTCCCGGGGCTCCGCTGCGCGGCCCCGGGATGACGGCGCTCGGCCGCATCGATCCAGCCGCCGCTTGACGTCCAGGACCGAGCTGTCCGCCGGTTGAAAAGATGATGAGTCCCACCTGCGCAACCCGTCGCCGAATGGGATGAGCGCGCGTCGCGCCTTCAATGGCCGATGCGTGAACCCTGTAGCCCGTGCGGGAGACGTGTGATCTGGCGGCCCTCTCGAGAAGCGTCGCGTCGTCTTCCGCGTGCGCCGGATCAGGCGGCTCGCCCTCTCACGCTGAGAGGCCCCCTCATCCCAGACGCGCCCGCGCCGCGTCCAGCATAGCCTGAAGGCTCTGTGCCAGGGGGATCGCGGGCTGCCAGCCCGTGGCCGCCGTGAAGGCCGAGGGATCGCAGCCCTGGCTGCGGGCGCCCGTCGGCCGGGTGCGGTCGGGCGCGACCTGCACGGTGAACGCCGCCTCGGTCAGGTCGCGGAACAGGTCGAGGATCGCCGAGACCGGCGTGACGATCCCGGTGCCGACGTTGAAGGTGCCGCCGTCGGGCAGGTCGTCGGCCCGGTCCAGGGCCCGCAGGCAGGCCGCGGTCACGTCCGACACGTCGAGGAAGTCGCGCGCCGCGGCGAGGTCCCCGGCCTCCAGAATCGGGGGGGCGAGGCCGCGCTCGATCCGCGCGATCTGTCCCGCGAAGGAGGCGGCCACGAAGGTCTCGCTCTGGCCGGGGCCGATATAGTTCGAGGGCCGCAGCACGAGGTGCCGCACCCCGGCATTGGCGAGCACGTCGCGCAGGATGTACTCGCAGGCGCTCTTGGTGCGGCCCGAGATCGTGTCGGGCCGGGGCGTCACGGATTCGTCCGGCCGGGGCCTGTCGCGGAACGCCTCCCCGTACACCACCGTCGAGCTCAGGAAGATCAGGGTCGCCCGGGTCCGCGCCACGGCCTCGGCGAGGTTGAGGCTGCCCAGCAGGTCCGCCCGCCAGGCATAGGCCGGCGTCTCGCTCGACCGGGCGACCGACGCCAGGGCGGCCAGGTGGAACACGACGGTCGGCTCGAACGCCGCCACCGCCGCGTCGAGCCTGTCGGCATCGAACGGGTCGACATCC
This sequence comes from Methylobacterium sp. WL18, assembly GCF_008040015.1. NCBI lineage: Bacteria > Pseudomonadati > Pseudomonadota > Alphaproteobacteria > Hyphomicrobiales > Methylobacteriaceae > Methylobacterium > Methylobacterium sp. WL18. Next base: position 3,681 of record NZ_VRVD01000270.1, read on the forward strand.
AGGGCGGCGACGCCGTCGAGGGGTGGAAGCGGGCGGCGGTCGATACCCAGGATTTGGCTGCCGGTGGGCAGCCCCTCCCGCAGCGCCTCGAGCAGGCGGCGGCCGAGGAAATCGCCGGCTCCGGTGACGAGGACGCGCATGAACCCTGCCCTTCCCCGGCACCCACCGGGATCGATCCGGCGCCTCTATAACAGCGATCGTCGGCGATGTGCGGGGGTGCGATGCGACCGCGATGCGACGCCGATCCGGATCGGCCCGGCGTCAGCGTTGCCGATGTCGGGCGGCCATGCACCGCATCACCCCGAAAACGGGGCGTGACGCACGGTTCCGATCGACCGGAGGCCGAACGACGGGCGGTCCGGAACACAGGCGCGTGATCGACGCGATCCGTCGCGGCATTGGTGTTCGAGTCGGTTATATTGCATTGCGGTGCACGCCCCGCGCCGAGCTTGGCGAAAGAGCGTCCCGGTGATGGTTGCGTGAAGAGCCTCGACGACCTTGAGCGGGCACCCATCGGCGGCATGGCCCCGGCGCCGGGGCCCGCGCCCGATCCGCCTCGGAAAAAGCCCGTCCGGGATGCCCGGGTCGACGTGCTGCGCGGCTTCGCGCTCCTGACGATCTTCATCGACCACATCCCGCGCAACGCGCCGGCGCTCTTGACCCTGCACAATTTCGGCTTCTCGGACGCGGCCGAGATCTTCGTGCTGCTGGCGGGCTATTCGTCGATGGTCGCCTATGGCGGCCTGTTCGGCCGGGCCGGGACGTGGCCGACCCTGGCGCGCATCGCCCGGCGCTGCCTGCGGATCTACCTGTTCCAGGCCGGGCTGCTGCTCGCCACGCTGATCATCGTCCGCATCTGGATGGACCTCACCGGGCTGACCCCGCGCTTCGGCGTCGCGCCGCTGCTGCAGATGGGGCTGCTGCCGGGGCTGCTGCGCGGGCTCGCCCTCAACGCGCTGCCGAACTACCTCGACATCCTGCCCCTCTACATCCTGCTGTTGGCCGTGTTCCCGGTCATCTATTTCGGGCTGCAACGCGGGGTCTGGGGCGTGCTGGCGCTGTCGGGAACGCTGTGGCTGGCCGCCAACGTCGATTCCCACCTGAACCTGCCCAACGCCGCCGCGGTAGACGACGGCTGGTACTTCAACCCGTTCGCCTGGCAGTTCCTGTTCGTGATCGGGGCGGTCCTGGCGATGGCGGTCCGGGCCGGAGACGGCCTGCTCCCCTGGCGCAACTGGGCCGCCGCCCTCGCCTTCGCCTACCTGGCCTTCGGCCTGCTGCAGGGCGGCTCCTGGGCGGAATGGGGCCTGCCGGACCTCCGAGTGCTGCCGATCGGCTCGCCCGACAAGGGCCATGTCGCGCCGCTGCGCCTGCTGCACATCCTGGCGCTGACCTACCTGATCTTCAGCGCCCCGGCCGTCCGGCGTCTCTCCGGTTGGCGCCGGCTGCGGCTGATCGATGCCTGCGGCCGGCATTCCCTGGAGATCTTCGCCGCCGGCTGCCTGGCGGCCCTGATCGGGCGGATCCTCTACCGCACCTTCGACACCGCTTGGCCGCTCCAGATGGCGGTCAACCTCACCGGGCTCGCGGTGATGCTCGGGCTGGCCAAGGTGCTGGACGCCCGGGCCGACCCGAGGCGCGTCACACGCTCAGGGCGCTGAGCGCACGCAGCCCGCTGGCCTGGTCGTCGTAGCGGTGCGCGTCGCCGATCATCGCACCGTTGGCATCGGTGATGTACCAGCCGCTCAAGGGCCGGTCCGTCGAGCGATCGTGGACGTCGATATAGGTGACTTTCAGCATGGCGCGCTCCCGAATCGTTCAACGCCTTCTCGTGAAGACGGAACGGGCCGGGCCCAGCCCGGTTCCGCCCCGGGTCATGCACGGTGACAGGGGTGGAAACGATGCCGCGGATGCGCCGAAAGGGCGACCTCCCGGAGAAGGTGTGCGCCCAATGCGGCCGCCCATTCGCCTGGCGCAAGAAGTGGGAGCGGGTCTGGGACGAGGTGCGCTACTGCTCCGACCGCTGCCGGAGCGACGCCAAGGCCGGACGCACCCCGAGCGCGACCGGGCGCTGAGCGTCAGGCCCCCTCGGCGGCCCGCAACGCGGCCGGCGTGTCGATATCGAGGGCGATCGCCGCATCGCCCGGGATCTCCAGGACATCGGACCGGTCCCGGAGCAGCGGCCCGGCGCCGCGATCGCCGGTGAGCCGGGCGATGTCGGGGGCGAGGCGGCGCAGATTGAGCAGCACCGGGTTTCCGCGAAGGCTGGCCAGAACCGGGACGACGGCCGCCACAGAACGCGAAGTCTCTTCGAAGGCTGCGGCCAATCGGTCGATGTGAACCGCGAAGATCCGCGGCATATCGCCGAGCACGATGACGGCCGCTTCGCAATCCTGCGGGAGCGCCGCCACGCCTGCAAGCAGCGACGTCGCCAGTCCGGCGCGGAAATCCGGGTTCTCGACCAGCACCACATCGAGCCCTGAGAGCGCCCTCCGCACGGCGTCGGCATGGGCGCCGAGCACCACCACCACCGGGCGCGGACCGGCCGCCAGGGCGGCCTCGGC
>NZ_VRVD01000271.1:0-6242 GCF_008040015.1 Methylobacterium sp. WL18
CGCCCGACTCGGCGCTGGTGCGGGTCCGGATCGTCGCGGCGCGGCGTACGCCGGTCGCCTCCGAGGTCGTGCTCACCGGCGACATCCAGGCCCAGGCACAGGTCAACGTCTCGTTCCGGACGAACGGCAAGGTCGCCGAACGGCGGGTCGAGGTCGGCGACCACGTCGAGCCCGACCAGGTCCTCGCGGTGCTGGAGCCGCTGACCCAGCGGGCGAACCTCGACAACGCCAAGGCCGCGCTGGCCTCGGCCGAAGCGCTGCTGACCCAGGCCAAGATGGCGTTCGAGCGTCAGAAGCAGCTCCTGGCCGGCGGGTACACGACGCGGCCGAGCTACGACAACGCCGAGCAGGAACTGCGCACCACGCAGGCCGCGGTCGATTCGGCCAAGGCCGCGCTGGGCACCGCGCAAGAACAGTTCTCCTACACCGAGCTGCGCGCCGGCATCTCCGGGATCGTCACGAGCCGCAGCGTCGAGGTCGGCCAGGTGGTCCAGTCCGGCCAGACCGTCCTGGTGCTGGCGCAGGACGGCCCCCGGGATGCGGTGTTCAACGTCTACGAATCGCTGACCGCCCGGCCGCCGGGCGACAAGACCATCACGGTCACGCTTCAGACCAACCCGTCGATCTCGGTGAACGGCACGGTCCGCGAGATCTCGCCGACGGTCGATGCGTCGAGCGGCACGGTACGGGTCAAGATCGGCCTGGAACAGACGCCGCCGGCCATGGGGCTCGGCGCGGTCGTCATCGGCCACGGGCGGTTCGCGCCGCACGATGCGGTGATCCTGCCCTGGTCCGCGCTCTACCGCTACGGCGGTCGCCCGGCGGTCTGGGTCTACGATCCCGGCAAGCGCACCGTGTCGGTCCGCGCGGTGGAGATCGACAAATACGGGCCGGATGTCATCGCCCTGAAGGGCGGGATCGAGCCGGGCGAGCGCATCGTGATCGCAGGTATCCAATTTCTGCGTCCCGGGCAGGAGGTTGCTGCCAACCTCGTCGAGAGCAACCCATGAACACGCGTGTGGTTCTGACCCTCACCGCCTGTGCCGTGATTCTCGGCGGATGCGGCGGACACGATGACGAGCACGCGGAGGCTGCGCCTGCGCCCGTGCGGCCGGTCCTCACGCAGGTCGCCGTGCCGAAGGACGCCGTCATGTTCGGCCCGTTCGCGGGGACGGTCGAGCCCCGCTACCAATCCCAGCTCGGCTTCCAGATCCCCGGCCGGATGATCGCGCGCGACGTGACCGTCGGCGACATCGTCACCAAGGGGCAGCGGCTGGCCGCCCTCGACACCGTGGTGACGCGGTTCGACCTGACCCGGGCCGAGGCCGACCTCGCGGATGCCCGGGCGCAGGCCGAGAACGCGGACGCCGCCGAGGCGCGCGCCCGGCGGCTGATGTCGGGCAACAACGTCTCGCAGGCGACCCTCGATCAGGCCGTGGCCAAGCGCGACACCGCGAAGGCGCGGCTCGATCAGGCGGCGGCGAGCCTTCAGAAGGCCCGGGACCAGATGGGCTACACGGAACTCAAGGCCGAGTTCGACGGCGTCGTCACCCAGCGCCTCGCCGAAATCGGTCAGGTGCTGAGCGCCGGCCAGGGCGTCGTCACCGTCGCCCGGCCGGAGATCCGCGAGGCGGTCGTGGACATCCCGGAGCAATATGTCGGCGCGCTGCCGGCGGATGGGGTCTTCACGGTGTCGCTCCAGAGCGCGCCCGAGCTGACGGCCCGGGGCCGCATCCGGGAGATCGCGCCGCTCGCCGAGGCCGGGACGCGGTCCCGGCGCATCCGCATCACGCTCGACGCTCCCGGCCCGGCCTTCCGCTTGGGTGCGACGATCGACGTTGCGCTCTCCCGCAAGGTGCCGCGCCACGTCCTCCTGCCCGCCGCCGCGCTGCTGGAAGACGGCCCGCGCCGCTCGGTTTGGGTCGTCGACGGGGCCGGACAATCCGTGACGCGCCGGGACGTGACCCTGGCCTCCACCGTCGAGACGGTCGAGGCCGAGCGCATCGCCATCCGTGACGGCGTCGAATCGGGCGAGCGCGTCGTCGTCGCCGGCGTCCACGCCCTGCAGCAAGGCCAGGCCGTGCGCCTGACCGACGATGCCCGTTGAGCCGGTCGGACAAGGGTTTCCCGTGAAGGCTTTCAATCTCTCCGACTGGGCGCTCGGGCACCGCTCGTTCGTCTGGTTCCTGATGGCGGTCTCGCTCGTGGCTGGCGTGATGGCCTACAGCCGCCTGGGCCGCGAGGAGGACCCGCCGTTCACGATCAAGACCATGGTCGTGCAGACGACGTGGCCGGGCGCCACGATCAAGGACACGATCGATCAGGTCACCGACCGGATCGAGAAGGAGCTGCAGCAGCTCAACGCCCTGGATTACGTCCGCAGCTACACGACGCCGGGCTCGTCCACGGTGTTCGTGCAGTTCCGCGACACGCTGAAGAAGTCCGAGGTCCAGCTGGCCTTCTACCAGGTCCGCAAGCGGCTCGGCGACATCAAGGGGCAGTTCCCGGACGGGGTGCAGGGCCCGTTCTTCAACGACGAGTTCGGCGACGTCTACGGCAACATCTACGCCTTCACGGCTGACGGGCTGACCTACCGCCAGTTGCGCGACTACGTCGAGGGCATCCGCACGGAGGTGCTCAGGGTCCCCGACATCGGCAAGACCCAGCTGATCGGGACCCAGGCCGAGACCATCTACCTCGACTTCTCGACCCGCAAGCTCGCCGGCTACGGCATCGACTTCCAGGCGTTGATCAAGGCGCTTCAGGCCCAGAACGCGGTGTCGGCCTCCGGCGTGGTGCAGGCCGGGCCGGAGCGCGTGTCGCTGCGGGTCAGCGGGTCGTTCACGTCGGAGGCGTCGCTGCAGGACGTGAACCTGCGGGTCAACGACCGGTTCTTCCGGCTGGCCGACATCGCCGAGATCAGCCGCGGCTACGAGGATCCGCCCGCCCCGATGTTCCGGGTCGACGGCAAGGCCGCCATCGGCCTCGCCATCGCGATGCGGCCGGGCGCCAACCTGCTGCATTTCGGCGAGGCCCTGAAGGCGCAGATGCGCCGGATCGAGGCGACGCTGCCCGTGGGCGTGGGCGTCCACCTCGTCTCGGATCAGCCCAAGCAGGTCGAGCACGCGGTCGGCGGCTTCACCGAGGCGCTGGTCGAGGCCGTGGTGATCGTGCTCGCGGTCAGCTTCGTGAGCCTCGGCGTGCGCGCCGGACTGGTGGTCTCGGTGTCGATCCCGCTGGTGCTGGCGATCGTCTTCGTGGTCATGCAGCTGATGGACGTGACGCTCCAGCGCATCTCGCTCGGCGCGCTGATCATCGCGCTCGGCCTCCTCGTCGACGACGCCATGATCACGGTGGAGATGATGGTCGCCCGGCTGGAGCGGGGCGACACGCTGCGGAAGGCGGCGACCTTCGCCTACACCTCGACGGCGTTCCCGATGCTGACGGGCACGCTCGTGACGGTGGCGGGCTTCCTGCCGATCGGCTTCAACGGTTCGGGAGCCGGCGAGTACACCTACTCGCTGTTCGTGGTGCTGGCCGCCGCGCTGCTGGTCTCCTGGGTGGTGGCCGTTCTCTTCGCTCCGCTGATCGGCGTGACGCTGCTGCCGAAGACCGTGAAGCACCATGCCGAGAAGCGTGGGCTGTTCACCCGCCTGTTCCTGGTGATGCTCAAGCTCGCGATGGCCTGGCGCTGGACCACGGTGGTCCTCTGCCTGGCGCTGATGGCGGCGGCCATCGTCGGGATGGGCCATGTCCAGCAGCAGTTCTTCCCGTCCTCGGATCGCTCCGAGGTGCTCGTCGACCTGACGCTGCCCCAGAACGCCACCATCGCCGAGACCAAGGCGCAGATGGACCGGTTCGAGGCGAAGCTGAAGGACGATCCGGACGTGACGAGCTGGTCGTCTTATGTCGGCCAGGGCGCCGTGCGCTTCTACCTGCCCCTCGACCAGCAGCTCTCCAACGCGTTCTACGGCCAGATCGTGGTCGTGACGAAATCCCTGGAGATCCGCGATCAGGTCATGGCGCGACTGCAGGCGATCGGCCGGCGCGACTTCGTCGGCACCGATGTCCTGATCCAGCCGCTCAGCCTGGGCCCGCCGGTCGGGCGCCCGGTCCAGTACCGCCTCAGCGGCCCGGACATGGAGACGGTGCGCCGCCTCGCCCTCGACCTCGGCAACGTGGTCGCCGCCGACAAGCGCCTCGACGTGCCGACCTTCGATTGGAACGAGCCGGGCAAGGTCCTGCGGGCCGAGATCCTCCAGGACAAGGCACGCCAGCTCGGCGTCACCAGCCAGGACATCGCCGGCATCCTCAACGGGATCGAGGGCGGCCAGGCGATCACCCAGGTGCGCGATTCGATCTACCTCGTGAACGTCGTCGGGCGGGCGCGGGCGGCCGAGCGGTCGTCGCTGGACACCCTGCAATCCCTGCAGGTCGGCCTCGCGAACGGCTCCGTCGTGCCGCTGCTGTCCTTCGCGCGGATCGGCTACGACCTGGAGCAGCCGATCGTCTGGCGTCGGAACCGCCTGGCGACCGTGACGGTGCGGGCCACGATCCGCGACACCACGCAGCCGGCCACCATCGTGACCGCCCTGCAGCCCGGCATCGACGCCTACGCGAAGGCCCTGCCCGAGGGCTACGCGCTGGAGACGGGCGGCGCGGTCGAGGAATCGGCCAAGGGACAGGGCCCGATCGCCGCGGTGGTTCCGGTGATGCTGCTCACCATGGCGCTGCTGCTGATGGTCCAGCTTCAGAGCGTCGGGCGGATGCTGCTGGTCTTCACCGTAGCGCCCCTCGGGCTGATCGGCGTCGTGCCGGCGCTGCTGCTGTTCGACAAGCCGATGGGCTTCGTGGCGATCCTCGGGATCCTGGCGCTGATCGGCATCATCATCCGCAACGCCGTGATCCTGGTGAGCCAGATCGAGGAGTTCCGGGACGAGGGCATGGCGCCCTGGGATGCGGTCTACGAGGCGACCCACCACCGGATGCGGCCGATCCTGCTCACCGCCGCCGCGGCGAGCCTGGGCCTGATCCCGATCGCCCGGGAGGTGTTCTGGGGACCGATGGCGTTCGCCATGATCGGCGGCATCCTGGCCGCGACCTTCCTGACGCTCCTGTTCCTGCCCGCCCTCTATGTCGGTTGCTACCGGATCCGGCCCGAGAGCCGCGACCGGCCCGCGGCGCAGAGCGCCTGAGCGTCCGGCATCACGGATCGCAGCGTGTCCTCACGCTGCGATGAGCGGTCGGCCCGCCCCTCCGCCCCCTCAGGGCGGGCCGACCGTGAATCGTTTCCCCGCGCGCCCGCCGCGCCGCGGGCGGAAACTCCGGGCTGTTCCCGCGCGTAAGCGGGCCTGGAGCCGAGGAGCACCGCCCGCATGAACGCCTTCATCGCCGTCGTCCTGGTCTGCGCGAACGGGATCGCCCAGGAGGCCTGCACCGATGCCGAAGCGCTGGAGGTGCGCAAGGTCCGCGTCGCCAACGAGCTCGGCTGCGCCACCGGCTGGCAGGAGATCATCGCCCGCACTGACCGGCGCGACGAGATCGGCAAGTCCGCCTACCTCAAGACCGAGTGCCGCCGGGTGAAGGAGCCGCAGTGACCGGGACCGGGTCCGCTACTTCTCGTACTTGATGTAGGCGAAGCGCGGATCCGACGGCGTGCCCTCCAGACCCTGCCCCTCCAGCGCCGGCTGCCAGGACACGACCTCCTCGATCTTCCTGGCCAGGGCGAAGTCCTTTTCGGTGATGCCCTTGGCCGCATGGTTCATCAACCGCACCTCCACCCAGGCGTAGGACGCGGTGATGTCGGGGTGGTGCCAGGCGGCCTCGGCGAGGTGACCCACCGTGTTGATCACCATGAGCGTGCCCTTCCACCCCGCCGTCTTGTAGGTGCGGCGGATCCAGCCGTCCTCCAGCCGCCAGTCCGGCAGCTCGGCCTTGAGCCGCGCTTCCACGGCCGCCTCGTCCAGAACGCCTTCGCGCCGCTCGCTCATTCGCCTCGTCCTTTTCATCCCGTCGAAGTTCGAGGGTGCCCGCGCCGTCGGCGGTGCGCAAGCGCGCAGGGGCGCCGGCCCCGGTGGACGGAGCGCCATGCGGGCCCTATGACCATTTTCCAATGGCGTCAGGACAAGTCCGCGCCCAAGTCTGCGATCTTCCAAGACCGCACAATACGATGGGAGAAGGCGTGATGCTGTCACGGCGCGCAATGCTCGCCGGCGGCCTGCTCGGCGGCCTCGGCCTGCGGG
>NZ_VRVD01000272.1:0-6219 GCF_008040015.1 Methylobacterium sp. WL18
GCAGGTACAGCACCACCAGGGTGGTCACCGCCCAGGACACCAGGCCGTGCAGGCCTGCGGCGCCCGCCAGGGGCTTGCCCGAGAGCCGGCCGGCCAGGAGGCCGCCGATCAGCGAGGCGACGATGCCCGAGGCGACGAACCAGATGCCGGCGCTCATCGACAGGGTCGAGGCGGCCGGGTTGTCGGCGGCGTTCATGCCGACGCTGGACAGCCCGATGCCGACGCCGAGCATGTTGAGGATGACCTGGGCGACCAGGGCCGTGGTGGCGCCCGCGAAGATCGCGCCCCAGGACACGTGGTGGAGCAGGATGGTTCGCGAGTCGCTCGCATGGGCGAGCGGTGCGGTCGAGATGTTGGGGGACGTGGCCACTGGGTTACTCCTGGTCGTCGGCTTGGTCGTCATCGTCTTGGTCGTCCCGGACGCGCGGCCCGGCCTCAGCGGCGGGTGTGCATCAGCAGGGCGAGGCCGTAGCCGACCGCTCCCGCGATCAGCAGCGCCACGATCGGGCTTTCCTCGACCTGCCGGGCCACGGCGCGGGTGCCCCGGCGGGCGTAGTCGCCGGCATGCTCGTAGGCGTCCTCGGCGTAGTGGCTGGCGTCCTCGGCGTAGTCGGCAGCCTGGTCGGCAACCTGCCGGACCGTGTCCTTGGCCTGGCCGTAGAGGTTCTCGGCGGAGCCCTGCGCCTCGCGGAAGCGCCCCTCGACCGAGTCGCTCTTCGAGCCGGTGAGGTCGCCGACCGCGCCCTGCGCCTTGCCGACGAACGCCTTGGCGGCGCCCGTCACGCGATCCGTATCAACCATGATGTCTCTCCTGTCTGGGGGTCGGCTGGTGGCTTGGTGGTCGTGCGCCGCTCGACCCGGACTACGCGTTGCGCAGGATCCCGGGTTTCGCGTCGGACGTCTGCGAAGAGTGCTGAGCCTGGCCGCCGGCGGGAATCCCCGCGGCGCCGCTCGGCGTGGATGGGTCTCGATGGTCGAACCCGCCGTTGAACCGGTCGATACTAGAGTGGGGTCTGATACCGCTGGTTCAATGGTATAATTATACTGATTTGATCGGACTTATGTACTAGCTTCTCGCGTGGTGAAGCCGTTGTCCCGGCCCCAGACGATCACCTCGGTGCGCTTGTGGACCCCGAGCTTGCGGTAGAGGGCGGCGGCGTGGTTGCGCACGGTGTTGCGCGACAGGTTCAGCCGCTTGGCGATGGCCTCGTCGGAGAGGCCGGCGCAGACCAGCCCGAGGATCTGGCGCTCCCGGACCGTGAGGCTCTGGACGCCCTCGTCGGTGCTGTCGCGGCCGGGATGGCGCAGGCCCGCGAGCTTCTCGATCAGGCCGCGGCTGAACCACGAGGTGTCGGCCATCACGGTCTCGATCGCGGTGAACAGCTCGCGCTCGGAGCGCTTGCGCTCGGTGATGTCCTGGAGCACCGCCAGGACGTAGTCGTCCTCGCCGATCACCACCCGCTCGGCCGACACGAGGCAGTCGATCTCGGTGCCGTCCTCGTGTCGCATGCAGGTCTCGAGGCCGAGCACGTAGCCGGTGCGCCGGACCGTGGCCTCGAACTTCTTCCGGGCGCTGTCCGAGATCCACAGGCCCAGCTCCTCGGCGGAGCGGCCGACGGTCTTGTCCTGGCCGTAGCCGAAGATCCGCGGGAAGGCCTCGTTGACGGCCGTGATGGCGAAGCCGTCGGCCCGGGCGAGCAGGGTCGGCACGGGCGTCATCCGGAACGCGGTGGCGAAGCGGGCCTCGCTCTGACGCAGGGAGGTCTCGGCCTTCTTGCGCAGCTCCAGGTCCGCGAAGGTGAAGAGCATGCACGGCTCGTCGCCCATCTCCATCGGCTGGCCGGCCACGATGACGAAGCGGGTGCCGCCATCCGGCAGCCGCAGGCAGGCCTCCATCTGGGGGATGGTCGCGCCGGCATTGAGCCGCGCCACCGCCAGCTCGCGCTGCTTGGCGCCGGCCAGGACGTCGACCTCGTAGGCGCTGCGCCCGATCACTTGGTCGCGGGTGTGGCCGGTCATCTCCAGGAAGCCGGCATTGACCTTGACGTGGCGCAGGTCGGACAGCCGGGTGATCACGGCCGGCGCCGGGTTGGCGTTGAAGGTCTTCTCGAACCGCTCCTCGGCCTCGAATTGCGGCGTGACGTTCTGGAGGATCAGCGCGAGGCAGCTCGGTTGCCCGGCCCGGTCGGTGGCGACCAGGCTGCGTAGGGAATGGACGAAGGTGACGTCCGGCTGGTCGGTGCGCACCACCTCGACGATGACGTCGTGGAACGTCTCGCCCCGGACCACCCGCTCGATCGGGTAGGATTCGGGCGGCCGGTTGTTGCGGTAGCGGACGGAGAACCGGTCGCGGTAGGCGTCGACGGTCTCGCCCAGCTCCTCCAGGCTGCCGGCCCCGTGCATCGCCAGGGCGGCGTCGTTGGCCCAGGTGATCGTCTGGTCCGGCTCGACCAGGATCACGCCCTCGGTCAGGCCGGCGATGATCTGCCTCAGCTCGTGTCTGTCGACGCCCGCGGTCACGGTGGTTCAGCTGCCTCGCCTGGTGCGACCCGGACTGGATCGGCGGCGGGTAACAGGCGGCGCACCCGGTTGTTCCCTTGTGCGCAATCGGATTGCTGGTATATTTTACTTAGGTCAGTAATCGAGGGGCATGGTGTGGAGGTTGCGGCCGTAACCGAGGCAGCCGAGGTTTTGTACCTGTCGGAGTGGGATTTCGCGCGTGTCCTCGCTCTGCTCGAAGACCCCCCGCCGCCCAATGACAAGCTGCGGGCCGCGATCGCGGCGTTGCCCGATGACCTGTGATGCTGCCCGCTCGGCGTGGCGAGGTCCGAACACGAAAAAGGGCGGCTCCCGCAGGAACCGCCCTCCTCCAAACCGTCGATGAGACCGCGGATCAGCGCTTCGAGAACTGGAAGCTGCGGCGGGCCTTCTTGCGGCCGTACTTCTTGCGCTCGACGACGCGGGCGTCGCGGGTGAGGAAGCCTTCGCGCTTGAGCGGGGCGCGCAGCTCCGGCTCGTAGTAGGTCAGCGCCTTCGAGAGGCCGTGGCGCACCGCGCCGGCCTGGCCCGAGAGGCCCCCGCCGGCGACCGTGACGTTGATGTCGTACTGGTCGACGCGGCCGGCGATCTCCAGCGGCTGGCGCAGGATCATGCGCAGCACCGGACGGGCGAAGTAGACCTCGACCGGACGCTTGTTGATCGTGACCGTGCCGTTGCCCGGCTTGATCCAGACGCGGGCGACCGCGTCCTTGCGCTTGCCGGTGGCGTAGGCGCGGCCTTGCGCGTCCAGCTTCTGGACGTGGACCGGGGCCTCGTTGGCGGAATCGTCCGCGCCGGTATTCGCCCGGTTGAGGTCGGCGAGGGACTGGAGGGTCGCCATGATCAAGCGCTCACGTTCTTGCGGTTGAGGGCGCCGACGTCGAGCGCCTGCGGCTGCTGGGCCACGTGCGGGTGCTCGGCGCCCTTGTAGACGCGGAGGTTGCCGAGGATCTGCCGGAAGAGCGGGCCGCGGGGCAGCATGCGCTCGACGGCCTTCTCGACCACGCGCTCGGGGAAGCGCCCTTCGAGGATGAACTTGGCCGTGCGGTCCTTGATCCCGCCCGGATAGCCGGTGTGGTAGTAGTAGCGCTTCTGGACGTACTTGCGGCCGGTGAACTTCACCTTGTCCGCGTTGACGACAATCACGTGGTCACCGCAATCGACGTGGGGCGTGTAGGCGGCCTTGTGCTTGCCGCGCAGGCGCATCGCGACGATCGAGGCGAGGCGGCCGACGACGAGGCCCTCCGCGTCGATCACGATCCACTTCTTGTCGACCTCGGCGGGCTTTAGCGAGGTGGTCTTCATGGTGAGATCCCAGGGTTCCGACGCGCCGGAACCCCGACGGATCGGGACGCGGACAGCCTCGGGGTGCCGAAAAACGAGCCGCCGCGTGGGGAGCACGCGGCGGCGACGGCCGGTGGATAGCCGGGGATCCCCGACGCGTCAACCGATAAAATCGAAATCCCGAAAACGGCTTGTTCTGGAATGACTTCGCATTGGCGGTATCATGGTACCGCGTCGCTCACTCCGGGCGTTTGCCGCGCTCCGCGATGGTGAGCCTCTGGACGCCCCGGCCCGCCAGAACCGGTTTCTTCGCGGTGAGGATGCGGGAGTTCACCCCGGTCCAGCCGATCTCCCCCGAGAGCCGGCCGTACTCGATCTTCGGGCAGCGGTTCATGATCACCGTGAGGCCGCGCGCCTCGGCCCGGGCGGCGGCGGCGTCGTCGCGCACGCCGAGCTGCATCCAGATCACCTTCGGCAGCGGGTCGAGGGCGAGCGCCTCGTCCACCAGCGGGCCGGCGGCGGCGGAGTTGCGGAAGATCTCGACCATGTCGATCGGCTCCGGGATCTCGGCCAGCGAGGCCGCCACCCGCCGCCCGAGCAGGTCCTGCCCGGCGAGCCCGGGATTGACGGGCGTGACCGCATAGCCCCGGTCGAGCAGGTATTTCAGCACGATCCAGCTCGGGCGCGCCGGGTTCGCGGAGGCGCCGACCAGCGCGATCGTGCGCGTGTCGGTCAGGATCTTTCGGATCTGCGCCTCGGGATACCGCGCGTGCCGGGCGGCGAAATCCGGGTCCGGCGCGTCGGTGGTGCTGGTCTCGTGCATGTCGCGGATCCGCTCCCGCCGCTTCATCGCAGGGCCGGCGGCCGTGCGGGCTCCCATCTCTACAGTCGCCAGACTTCGTGCCCCAGCGCCCGGAACGCGGCCGGATCGTAGAGCGACTTCACGTCCACGATCAGGCCCCCGGGCTTGAGCCGGGCGGCGATCTCCTCTGGGGGCCGTTCGGCATAGTCCCGATGCGGCACCGCCACCACCACGGCGTCGGCCTGGTCGGGCAGGTCGGCCCAGTCGATCAGGTCGATGCCGTACTCGGTCCTCGCCTCGTCCTTGCGCGCGCGGGGATCGTGGACCGAGACGGCGCAGCCGAACTCCGCCAGCTCCCGGATCAGGTCGGCGACCTTGGAGTTGCGCAGGTCCGAGCAATTCTCTTTGAAGGTCAGGCCGAGCACGATGACCCTGGCGCCCCGGGCGCTGCCACCCTGCCGGACGATCAGCTTGACGGTCTTGCGGGCGACGTGGGCCGCCATGCTGTCGTTGATCCGCCGCCCGGCCAGGATCACCTGCGGATGGTGGCCGACCATCGCGGCCTTGTGGGTCAGGTAATAGGGGTCGACCCCGATGCAGTGGCCGCCCACCAACCCCGGGCGGAACGGCAGAAAGTTCCACTTGGTGCCGGCGGCCCGCAGGACCTCCAGGGTGTCGAGGTCGAGCTTGTCGAAGATCTGCGACAGCTCGTTCATCAGCGCGATGTTCAGGTCGCGCTGGGTGTTCTCGATGACCTTGGCGGCCTCCGCCACCCGGATCGACGAGGTCGCGTGGATCCCGGCCTCGATGATCGTCCCGTAGAGCGCAGTGAGCCGGTCCAGCGTCTCGGGCGTGTCGCCGGCCACGATCTTCACGACCTGGGCGAGGCTGTGCTCCCGGTCGCCGGGATTGATCCGCTCCGGCGAGTAGCCGACCCAGAAATCGGTTTTCCAGCGCAGGCCGGAATGCCGCTCCAGCACGGGCACGCAGACCTCCTCGGTGGCGCCCGGATAGACCGTGGATTCGAACACCACGGTCGCCCCGCGCCGCATGTGCCGCCCGACCAGCGCCGAGGCCTCGGTGAGCAGGCCGAAATCCGGGCTCTGGGCGTCGTCCACCGGCGTCGGCACCGTGACGACGATCACGTCGGCCTCCGACAAGCCGGCCGGGTCGTCGGTGATCGACAGGTGCAGGGCCGCCCGGAACGCCCCCGGCTCGATCTCCCCGGCCGGGTCGATCCCGTCCCGGTAGGCCGCGACCTTGGCGGTCGCGCGCTCGTAGCCGATCGTGCGCAGGCCCTGCCCGAACGCCAGGGCGAGCGGCAGCCCGACATAGCCCAGGCCGACGATGGCCACGCAGGTCGTTTCGGAGGGGGTGACGTCCATCGTGATGCCGTGCGGGGCGCGTGCCGCCCGGATCGGGTCATACCTGCTCCGGGCGGGTTTCGGTATGCGGGGGCAGGCGGTGATGGCGCATCGCCTTACATGCCCCGCGACCTCCCTCCCCCCTTTGCCGGGGAGGGTGGCCCCCGAAGGGGGTCGGGAGAGGGGAGCGACGCGTCCGGAAGAGCCGCTACGATCGCCTCATCCTGTACC
>NZ_VRVD01000273.1:0-6216 GCF_008040015.1 Methylobacterium sp. WL18
ACGCAGCGCCGGCCGCCGTCAGCACCGCCCCGAGCGCGGCGCAGGCGAGATCCGGCACGCGCATCCTCAGCATGAAGCCGGTGGAGTCGATCCGGCTCGCCAGGACCAGCCCGACGATCAGGGCCGCTCCCAGCCACATGGCGGCGCGCAGGGCCGGAGAGGGCAGAGGCCGAACCGGCTGCAGGCCGATGGCGAGATCCTCGACCAGCCGGTCGTGGCGACTCAAAGCGTGCGGACCCGGGTCATGGCCGGCCAAGTCGGCCATCAGCGCCGCTCCTGCATCAGGTTGGCGCGCAGGGCCTTGAGAGCCCGGTGAAGGTTGACCTTGAGCGCGCCCTTGCTGCGCCCGGTCAAGGCCGCGGTCTCGTCCAAAGACAGCTCCCGCAGCCCGAGATGCTCCACGGCCTGCCGTTGCCCGTCCGGCAGCGAGGCGACCGCACGCGCCAGGGCCGCGGCGCGGTCACGCGCCTCCAGACCCTGGCCCGGCGCGGGACCGGGATCGGCCTCAGCCTCGTATGCAATCGGATCGTGAACCTCGCGGGGTCGGCGACCGGTCCGGCGCAGGCGATCGATCGCCCGCCGCTGGGTGATGGCGCGCAGCCACGGCAGGAACGGCCGCGCGGGATCGTAGCTCGCCCGAGCCCGATGCAGGGTCATCAACGTGTCCTGGACGACGTCGTCCACGGCCTCGCCGCGCACGCCCTGCGCCCGGGCGATCGACGAGACCACCGGCAGGCACGCCTTGAGCAAGGCGCGATATGCGGCCGCGTCGCCACCCTGCGCCGCCGCCATCAGAGTGGCCAATTCACCTTCGAGCGCCATCCGGGCTCCGCCGCCGATCCATTCCCCGGCACGGCAGGAGTCTAGCGCGGGGATGGAGTCCCGCGCCAGGGCCCATCCGCATCCCGCGACGCCAGGCATCGCCAGCATCATCGCGGCAACTCCGCGGCGCCGGCGACGCGTTCGCCCAGGCGGGCCGCGCCCAGGATGCGGCCGTCGGTCGCCTGCAGCAGGAGAGCCGCCGTCTCACCCGCCGGCGCGGCAGCCTCGAACGTCGCAGAGACGCCGGACCAAGCCCCGAGATCCCGGATCGAGCGGACGACGTTCGCCTGATCGAGGGTCCGCCCGGCATTTTCGCCGCGCAGGACCCGGCTGGTATGGCTCGGATCGAAGCCGATCAGCAGGACCCGGCCCCTTCCGCTTCCGGCCCCGACCCGGGCGGCGAGACCGGCTCCATTACGGGACAGCGTCACCCGGACGGCCGTCCCGGCACTCCGGGCCCGTGCCACGGCGGCCCGCAGGCCGGCCTCGTCGGAGCCGACCAGGGCCGCGCGTCCGTCGATGACGGCCTGCGGGGTGTAGTTCGAACTGCCCAACCGGGCCGCGTAATCAGCCTGCCGCTCGGTGGCGGCGGGCAGGGAGTAGGGGTCGCGCCAGTCGAGATGGTTCCAGTAGGTGACGTGGAAGGCCAGCGGCAGCACGTCCGCACCTTCCTGCGCGAGCCGCCCGATCAGCGCTTCGGCGGGCGGGCAGGAGGAGCAGTTCTGCGAGGTGAAGAGTTCGACGACGACGGGCCGCTCGAGTGCCGCGGCCGGACGACCGGCGGCGAGCAACAGGGCGGCGGAGATCAACGCGACGACTTTCATGGCCGGGCCTCTCGGCGCCGGCGGAAGATGCACGGCGCGTGACGGACCTTTCGGCGGCACGTCCGCGCCGGTTACGCCGGATCCAGCTCGAACCGCTCCACGTCCCGCAGCAGTTCCACGAACGCGGCGGCGCCATGATCGAGGGCCGCATGCCCGGCCTCGGCACTGCCCAGCCGGGCATCCCCCATGGCTCCGGACGGGTGCAGGTCGCCCGCCTTCCAGGCGAAGGCGGCTGGCCGGCCGGCGCGGAGATGGGTGAAATCCCGGATCATCGCGCGGTTGCGGGGCGGGAAATCCGCGATGCGGTCGGCCCGCACGAGGTCCGGCCGCAGGGCCAGCATCAGTGCGGTCTCGATGCCCCCGGCATGGATGCCGTAAGCGATCTCGTCAGCGGGAAACAGGCCGTCGGGATAGCCGAACCGGGCCCAGGACGTCGTGACCGCGACCATGCCGAACCGCGCGCGCAGATCGCCGGCCACGAGATCGATGAGGGCGCTGTTACCGCCGTGGCTCGTGACGATCACCAGCTTGCGGCAGCCGGCGCGATGGATGGCGGCACCGATCCCGGTCCAGGCCGCCAGGGCCGTCCCGGTCTCGAGTGAGAGCGTGCCTGGAAACGCATCGTGTTCGTCGGACTTGCCGATGGCCTGGACCGGCAGCAGCAGCACGTCGAGGTCGTCAGGCACACGCGTGCGCACGCGGTCGAGATAGCCGTCGGCGATGATCGCGTCGGTGCCGAGCGGGAGGTGCGGCCCATGCTGCTCGATGGCAGCCACCGGCAACACCGCAATCGCCCGCCGCAGGTCACGCCGCTTGAGGTCGTCCGTCGTCAGATCGGACCAGCTTTGCGCCGCCATGTTTGGGCCGGAACTTTCCTTCGACGCCGCCCTCGGCATCGGGTTGCCGAGGGCGTCTAACCCGCCCGACCGAGGCGCGTCGATGGGCGCCGGACCGACCGGGGGCGGGAGCCGGTCAGGCGAACAGGGCGTCGATGTCGTTCTGGGACGGGGTTTCCTCGACGGCCTGGGGGCCGTTGAGGAGGAGGTCCTCCGCGCGGGCCCGGCGAGCCATCTCGGCCGGGTCGGTGGAGGATGCATCCCGGGCCTTCACGGCGCCGACGAAGCGGGCGAGCCGCTGTTCGAAAAGCCGCAGGGCCTCCACGACCTTGGCGATGCGCTGGCCGGTGATGTCCTGGAAGGCGCAGGCTTCGAAGATCGTGTTGATTCGCTCTTCGACGGCATCCCGGTAGCCAGGCCCGTCCGGGAGGCCGAGCATCGCCTCCGCGGCCTCCATGATCGTGTTGGTGGCCCCGGCGGTCGCGACGACGACGCTGCCGAGTTCCTCATGCGCCATGGGAATTCGGTCGCGGCTCATCTCGTTCGCCCGGAGCGCACCGATCTCCTCGCGCAAATGGGCGATGTAATCCGCAATCTCGATCAACTCAGAGATCACGGCGTGCGGTTCACGGAACCGCATATCGGGCTGTCGCGCGGCGGCTGACGACATGCTCTCCTCCTGGGATCGGCGACCGTCGATGCCGGCGGCATCGCTCTTGGGCGCCTTCCGGCGTGCCGGCGGCTTTGCCGGAGGGCGCGTTGGGCGTGCCACGGAAATCATCAGTTCCCGCAGACCGCCTCGATCTTGGACTTGAGCGTCGCCGCGTTGAACGGCTTGACGATATAATTGTTCACGCCGGCCTTCTTGGCGGCGATGACGTTCTCGGTCTTCGATTCGGCGGTCACCATGATGAACGGCGTAGTCCGAAGGTTTTCGTCGGCCCGCACGTGCCGGAGCAGCTCGTAGCCGGTCATCGGCTCCATGTTCCAGTCGGAGATGACCAGGCCGTACTTGCGGTCCTTCAGGCGAGCCAGTGCTGCCGTACCATCCGAAGCGTCATCGACCTCTTCGAAGCCGAGCTGCTTTAATAGATTCCGAATAATTCGGACCATCGTCTGGTAATCGTCGACAACGAGGATCGGCATGCTCAGATCGAGAGCCATAGACCAACTGCTCCGTATTGCCCGGCGGGAAGCCGCGGCGGCTCCCGGAAAGATGAACGCTTCACTAACGCCGCAAAATAGCCGCGCTGCACAGCATTTAAAATAGGCCCGCCGCATTGCGAAGCCGTTAATCTGCGGGTGTGTCTTTCGCAGACCGCCCCTGCGTCGTCGCGGGGTAGGGGGTTCGCTTGACCCTCCGGGCAGCTTTGGGCAGGGTCCGGCGCCGTCGGGCCTGACGCGAACCGCGCAGGCGCCTCTTCTCATCCGACCCCTCCCGAGTCTCCGACCCCGAATCGATGGCCTCAGGCGACCAACCGGCCATGCGGCCTTTCACGATTTGCGGCGTCGATACGCCGATCCCACCGGCCCTCGCCGGAGCGGTCGCGGCGATCGGCAATTTCGACGGCGTCCATCGCGGCCACCGCGTGCTGGTCGAGAACGTCCGGACGGTGGCGCGGGAAGCCGGCCGGCCATCCGCGGTGCTGACCTTCGAGCCGCATCCGCGCGCTTATTTCGCGCCCGATGCGCCGATGTTCCGCCTCACTTCGCTGGCGGCCAAGGAGATCGTGTTCGCGCATCTCGGCCTCGACGGGTTGGTCGTGCGCCGCTTCGACGGGGCGCTTGCCGCCACGGGCGCCCGCGCCTTCGTGTTCGACTTCCTGAGAGGGTCTCTGGGGCTGTCCGGCGTGGTGGTCGGCCACGATTTCCATTTCGGGCGCAACCGCGAGGGCACGCCGGCGATCCTGGCCGAACTCTGCGACGAGGCCGGCCTGGGCTGCCGGATCGTCGAGCCTGTCGCCCTGGCGGACGAGACCGATCCGGTCTCGTCCAGCGCAATCCGGGCGGCTTTGGCCACCGGCGACGTCGCCCGGGCCAACGCGCTGCTCGGCTACCGCTGGTTCGTGCTCGGCCAGGTCCGTCACGGCGACAAGCGCGGGCGCCAACTCGGCTTCCCGACCGCCAACGTGATGCTTCCCGATTGCGGGCTGGCCCACGGCATCTACGCGGTGCGCGCCCGCCTCGGCCCCGGCGAGATCCGCGACGGCGTGGCAAGCTACGGGCGCCGCCCGACCTTCGACGACGGCGCGCCACTCCTGGAAGTCTACCTGTTCGATTTCGCCGGAGACCTCTACGGACGGGAGATCGCCGTCGAATGCGTCGGCTACATCCGCGGAGAGGAGCGGTTCGACAGCGCCGAGGCGTTGATCGCACGCATGCACGTCGATTCCGACGCGGCGCGGGCCCTACTGGCTACCGATACCGCCCCTTCAATGCTGACCTGACTCCGCAGCCGGCGTGCACCATTCCGGGCCTTATTTGCCGGCGTTCGGAAAAACGTGATGCGGATCAGACCGCTAGACCCCTGTCGGGGATCCGATATCTAAGATGGCAGGATCGATCAGGAGGCGGATGTGCTGGGTCGCTACGAGCGCGGACATAACGGCGAGGCAGTCGTCCAGTATGGGGACGGCACCATGCGGGTGGTCAAGCCAGGCAGCTTCGTGCGCTGCGCGGTGACAGGCGACCCGATCCCGCTGGACGAGTTGCGCTACTGGAGCGCCACCCGACAGGAGGCCTACGTATCACCCGAGGCGATCCTGGCGCGGCTCAAGGAAACCGGGCGCCCGTAGCGTCACAGCGCCTTGCGGATCTGCGCGCGCAAGGCCTCGGGATCGTCCGGCACGAGGCGCACGGGCAGGACGCGGACGCGCGCTGCGAACGGGCCGGGGAGGCGGACCGCGTCCTTCTCGGTGGTCACGAGTTCCGCACCGAGCCGGTCCGCCTCGGCTGCCAGGGCGGCGAGTTCCGCCTGGCGGTAGGGATGATGATCCGGGAACGGCCGAGCCGCCGCGATGATTGCCCCGGTCCCGCGCAGCGTCGCGAAGAATTTTTCCGGCCGGCCGATCCCCGCGAAGGCGAGACAGCGCCGGCCGATCAGGCCGATCGGATCTGGGACGAGTTGCGCCCGATGCACCGGCAGCCCCCGCCGCTCCGCGGCCTGCGCCATCGCGGCGCCGGGAGCCCCGTCTCCGACCAGGATCACACCGGCGACGTGGGGCCATTGCCCTTCGAGCGGCGCCCGCAGGGGGCCCGCCGGGAACGGCCGGCCGTTGCCGATGCCGGCGCCGCCATCGATCACCGCCCAGGCTAGGTCCTTGGTAAGCGTCGGGTTCTGCAACCCGTCATCCATCACGATTACGTCGGAGCCTGACGACCGGCACAGCGATGCTCCGGCGGGGCGGTCCCGGGACACGATTGTCGGCGCGTGACGGGTTAGGAGCAGCGGCTCGTCGCCGACATCCGCAGCCCCGTGGCGGGTCGAATCGACCCGGATCGGTCCGGCCATGCGTCCGCCATAGCCCCGGGACAGGAAGGCGGGCCTGCGGCCGAGTTCGACGAGCAGGGCCGCGACCGCGATCGCGGCAGGCGTCTTGCCGGCTCCGCCAAGCGTGAAATTACCGAGGCACAGGACCGGGCAGCCCGCCCGGATGCCGGGGCGATTCATGCGCCGGGCGCTCAGCGCCCCATAAGCCGCGCCGAGCGGCGCGAGGGCGCGCGCGGCCGGGTGG
>NZ_VRVD01000274.1:0-6212 GCF_008040015.1 Methylobacterium sp. WL18
CCACGACGGCGGACCGGTCCCTGTCGGTGGCGGCCTCCGCGGGGGATGCCGCAATCAAGGTCCAGCTGGCCTCGGCGGCCGCCGCGGAGCTGGGTTCGTCGATTGGCGAGATCGGCCGGCAGGTGGACGCGTCGGCCACGTTGGCCCGCGAGGCCGCCGCGCAATCTGCGACGACGACACCCCTGGTGACCGAGCTGAGCGCGGCGGCCGAGCGCATCGGCGATGTGGTGGCGCTGATCTCGAACATCGCCGGCCAGACCAACCTGCTGGCGCTGAACGCCACGATCGAGGCGGCGCGGGCCGGGGAGGCAGGCCGGGGCTTCGCGGTGGTGGCCGCGGAGGTCAAGGAACTCGCTGAGCAGACGGGCCGGGCCACGCAGGAGATCGCCACACAGGTTCACCGCATCCAGACCTCGACCGGGCAGGCCGTCACGGCCGTGGACGGCATCACCGTTCGGATCCGCGACATGAGCGGCGTCGCCACGGCGATCACTGCGGCTGTCGAGGAGCAGGACGCGGCGACCCGTGAGATCCTCAGGAACGTCTCGGAGGCCGCCACCGACACCAGCGCGATCACCGCCACCCTGACCGATGTCACCGGCGACGTGCAGGTCACGGGATCCGAGGCCGGCCGCGTGCTCGCCTCGGTCTCGGGCCTATCGCAGGACTTCGCGAACCTGCGCGCCGAGGTCGGCCGCTTCCTCGAGCCCGTACGTGCGGCGTGACGTCGCGGCTCGGATCTTGCTCGCCGGGCTCCCATCCGACACAGCTGATGCCGGACGACCATGAGCTGCGACATGACCGACACCGCCGCAATCGCCCGGATCGAGAGCCCGGCGAACGGTCATCCCGAACTCGCGCGGAGCCTCACGGCCCCGGGCCTGATCGCGATCGGGCTCGGCGCCACGATCGGCGCCGGCATCTTCGTCCTGACCGGAACCGCCGCGGCGCAATATGCGGGGCCGGCCCTCAGCCTGTCCTTCGTGATCGGCGGCATCGCCTGCGGCTTCGTCGGCCTGTGCTACGCCGAGCTGGCCGCCATGATCCCGGAGGCGGGATCGACCTACACCTACACCCGGGCGACCCTCGGGCTTTTCCCGGCCTGGATCATCGGCTGGGACTTGGTGCTCGAATTCGCCCTGGCGGCGGCCACGGTTGCGGTCGGCTGGTCCGGCTACGCGCAGTCGCTCGCGGCGGATTTCGGCCTGACGCTGCCGGCCGCGCTGTCGGGGGCGCCGGGGGACGGCGGCTGGGTGAACCTGCCGGCGGCCGGGATCGTGCTGGCGCTGACCGCGCTCCTGACCCGCTCGACCCGGGACGCCTCCCTGATCAACGGGCTCTTGGTGGTTGCCAAGATCGCGATCATCCTGGCCTTCGTGGGCGTCGGTGCCGTCCATCTGCAGCCGGCGCTGTGGCACCCGTTCGTGCCGGAGAACGCCGGCACGTTCGGCAGCTACGGCTGGAGCGGCGTGTTCCGCGGGGCCGCGGTGGTGTTCTTCGCCTTCATCGGCTTCGAGACCGTCGCGACCGCGGCGGGCGAGTGCCGGGCGCCCCAGCGCGACGCGCCGGCCGGACTGATCGGATCGCTGGCGATCAGCACGGTCCTGTACGTGGCGGTGGCGGCGGTGCTCACCGGCCTCGTGCCCTACCGGGAACTCGACGTCGCCGACCCGATCGCCAAGGCCATCGACCGCCTGGCGCTGCCCAGCTTCGCCATCGTGATCAAGATCGGGGCGCTGATCGGGCTGACCACCTCGGCGCTCACCGCGCTCTACGGGCAGGGCCGGATCTTCTTCGCCATGGCTCGGGACGGGCTGCTGCCGCCCCTGTTCTGCCGGGTCGATCCGGAGACCCGGGCGCCGGTGTCGAGCCAGGTGGTGATCGGGCTGTTCACGGCGGCGGTGGCCGGGCTGGTGCCGATCGATATCCTGGGCGAACTCGTCAGCATCGGCACGCTCCTGGCGTTCAGCCTCGTCTGCGCGATCGTGCTGATCCTGCGCCGCACGGACCCGGACAGGCCCCGGCCGTTCCGCGTCCCGGCGGCGACCCCGGTCGCAGTGCTCGGCATCCTGTCCTGCGTGATCCTGATGGCGTCGCTGCCGGCCGACACCTGGATCCGGCTCGCACTCTGGCTGGTGATCGGGCTGGCGATCTACGCCGGCTACGGCCAGCGCAACGCCCGGCTCACCCGAGGAGGTTGAGCGTGGCCCGGCTCACCGCGTCGATCGACGCCTCGGCGCTGAGGTTCAGCTCGTAATTGCGGATCACGCGCTGCAGGTCGGCCGATTCGAGGGCGACGTTGACGTTGGGCAGGCGGACATAGCCTTGCCGGTCGGCGGACACGTTGGACGGGTCGTAACGCCGGCGGAAATCGCTGGAATCGCGCACGATGCGACCGACCGGCTCGCGCCCCGCATCGACGTCGACCGGCCGGAACACCGCGATCTTCCGGGCGTACGGCACCCCATTGGGATTGGCCGGGACCGAGTCGGCGTTCGCGATGTTCTCGGAGATCGCACGAATCTGGCCGCTCTGCATCCGGCGGCCGTAGGCCAGCGCGTCGGCGGCCGCCTTGAGGGGGCTGGTATCCGGCATGCGGGCGCGCTCGGTCGGAACGGGAAGAGGGACTGACCGATCCTTTCCGAAACAGGCTTAAGGGCCGGTTAACCGGCCCGGCCCGACAGGCTCACCGCCTCGCGCAGGTCCCGTCCGTCGGTCAGGCGCAGGCCCCTCCGGCGCAGGGAGGCGAGCAGCGCGCGGTCCGGGAACGGACAGTAGGGCAAGACCTCGGTGCTGCGGCCCTCAGGGATGCGGCCGGTGCGGGCGATCTCATCGAGGAGGCGCTCCAGCAGACCGCGGCCATGGGCGTGAAGTGCCACGGCCGCCCGGGTGGCGGTGGTGTCCGCGGGCAGCGGGACGGCCTCCTGGGCGAGGATCGCCCCGGTGTCGATCGTAGCGGCGAGCCGGTGCAGGGTCATGCCGAAGGCGCCCGGGCCATCCGCGAGGGCGTGGATCGTCGGGACCGGCCCGCGATGGCGCGGCAGCAGCCCGGGATGACCGTTGATGCCGCCGAGCCGCGCCAGCCCGATGGTTTCGGCCTTCAGGATCTGGTCGAAATGGTAGGTCAGGATCAGGTCGGGGGCGGTCTCGCGCAGCCTCTGCGCGACCTCGGGACCGTTGACGTCGTCCACTGTCAGGGTCGGGATGCCGAGGCGCCGGCACAGGGTCTTGAGCGGCGTCGATTCCGGCGCATCGCCACTGCCGGCCACGGCCTGGGTCAGGGGTGCCAGCGGCCGCAGCAGGTCGGGCAGCCCGAAATTCACCGCGAGGTAGGGCAGGATCCCGGCGCCGGAGCGAGCGAGATGGCGCCGGACTTGGCCCGTCAGCCCGCCGCTCGACGGCCGCTCCGCGTTCGAGAGCCCGACGAAGGCGATGTCGGCACTGTGATCGGCCACGAACCGGCGCACCACCCGGGCATTCGGCAGCGCCTCCAGCACGAACAGGGCGATCCGGGCCAGGGGCATCAGCGGCGCGGCCGCCGCTGGAACCGGAAGGCGTAGAGCCCGGCCCGGCGGATGCTCTCCGGCAGGAGGAGGACGGTCCTGGCGAGGGCCGCCAGCGCGAACGGGAAGGCGATCACGTCGCGATCCTTGGCGACGCCCTTGGCGATGTACAGGGCGGCCTGCTCGGCGCTCATCTCCAGGGGCCGCCAGCCCTTCAGCTCGCCGCCCATCGGGGTCTTCACGTAGCCCGGCGCCACGACGTTGACCTTAACGCCCCGCGGCCCGACCTTCTGGCGCAGAGCCAGCCCGTGGGCGACCAGGGCGGCCTTGGCGCCGCTATAGGCCGGGGCATCCTGCAGCGGCGCGTAGGCCGCGAGGGACGAGACGAGCACGATCTGGCCGCTGCCGCGCTGGAGCATCAGCGTCAGGGTGGGCAGCACGATGTTGAGCGAGCCCGTGTAATTGATGTCGGCGGTCTCGAAGGCCGTCTCCTCGGATTCGACCTCGCCCTTCTGGTTGCCGCCGTTCACGGCCGCGTTGGCGATCACGAGGTCCAGCGGTTGGGCGGCGTGAACCCTGTGGATCAGGGCGATCGCGGCGGCCCGGTCACGGGTGTCGAGGCGCACGGGCTCGACGGTCGCGCCGCTCGCCCGGCAGTCCCGGGCCACGGCTTCGAGCCGCTCGACATTGCGTCCGACGAGGATGAGGCTCGCGTCGGCACGCGCGTAGTGGCGTGCGAGCGCAGCGCCGATACCGCTCGACGCGCCAGTGATCAGAATGCGGGGCATGACGCGGGTGCTACGCCGCGGAGCCCGGACAAATCAAGGCCGGGGAGGGCTCATCGGTGACTTAATGGGTCACCGGGACCCGGAAACTGTCAGCGGAAACCGACAGGTTTCCCGCTACGCTTCAATAGACAGGCGCGAGTTGCCCGTCGCTCTCGCCGCCCTCGCGAATCACCCGCGCGGCGGCCAGCATCGAATCGGGGAGGGCGGATTCCATCCGCGGCACCGAGCCGGCCACCGCCCGCTCGATCGCCCCCTTGGAGAAGAAGCCGCCGTTCACCTGCGTCCGGTGCAGCACCACGCGTCGGAAATCGGCCATCAGGCCCATGTCCGGCGGGGTCGGGTTCGTCCAGAACCCATCGAGGTCGGCCTGATGGGTCAGGCCGGCCATGTTGTAGATCGCGGTACCCACCGCGTGGGTGGGGCGGCCCATCTCCAGGGACAACATGCCCACGGTCGAGTTGACGATCACGACGCCGCGGGCGCCCTTGATCAGGGACGGGAGATCGCCGCCGTCGATGAAGTCGAGCCGGTCGCTGACGCCGTGGCGCCGGGCCGAGGCGCGGGCGAACTTGCGCCAGTTGATCAGGCCGCTGTCCAGCGGATGAAGCTTCACGAGGAGCCGCGTCGGCGCCGAGGACGCGTCCGCGAAGGACTTGATCACCCGGTCCATGAAGCCTTCGACGCCCAGGAACGGCGAGTGCACCCGGATCTGGTAGTCGCTGTCGAGCTGGAGCGGCAGCAGGAAGTAGTCGCAGCCGACCGCACGGTAGATCTCGTCGCAGCGCGCCGCCTCGCGGCGGGTGTGGGAGCGGCGACTGAACTTCTTGATCCAGCCCGCGTACTCGGCCGCGATATGGGTCGGCCGGTGGCTGCGGAAATGCGGGAAGAGATAGGGGAAGGCGATGTTGGCGACGTTGTAGCCGACATCCCAGACGCTGCGGCGGGCCATGTCGCCGGTGGAGGGCATCGCCCTTCCGGGCTGGGGCAGGCGGCGCGCCAGCGCGCGGACTTCGGCCGCCGTACGGGGCAGGGACGAGAAGCCGTTCACCCCGCCGAGCTCGCAGGTGATCCAGTTGGGACGGATGTAGCCTTCCTCGAACACGTGGACCCGCAGGCCACGAACCTCCGCGATCATCCGGGCCGCCCGGTGGAACGGCCGGCAATCGCCGAACAGCACGATGTCGGTAACGGCCTCGCGGTCGAGATACGATTCGAGATACGTGCCCCAGGCCTCGCGGCGACCGCGGTAATTGTCCGCCTTGCCGTTCCAGAACAGCCAGTCGCCGGGACATAGGTTGATGCGCCGGACCTCGTGTCCCCGGGCGCGCAGCGCCTTGCCGAGATCGGAGAAGAACGGAGATGCGATGCCCTGCAAGAACAGGAAGGTCGCGGGGCGGTCGCGGAGGGCGTCGAGGGCGGTCTTTTGCATTCCGCGGCGCTTCTATCCTTGACCCTCGGCCGGACGGAGCCGGACCGGAAAGACTGACCTGAGGTGGCACGCCTCGGCGCGAGCCGGCAATCCGAGGCCGCGTCGCAGGATGGCGTTTCCGCTCCGGCGTGGCCCGTCTGCAACGGTCGCACTTTCGCGGCCCCCGCCTGGATTGAAGGGGCAATCACGGCGACGATATGTCCAAATCCTTTCCACGACGTGACGCTTTGATGGGACGGCCGCGCTTGTCCCTACGATTTCGGTGATTCAGGCCCGGCCATCCCATGCCGGGGAAAATGCGCTACACGACGGCCCGAACGAGCCAGACGACCGGAGGCGGGCGCCCCATCATGTCCCTTGAACCGACCCCGTCGCTCTACGCGACCGGCCGGACGATCCACCGCCTGCGGGCGGAGATCGAGGCCGCGACGGGTCTCGCCTTTGGGCCGGTCCGGCCGGCTGCGGTCGGCGCCGTCTGGCAGGCGGAAAGCC
>NZ_VRVD01000275.1:0-6127 GCF_008040015.1 Methylobacterium sp. WL18
CCGCGAACACGCCGCCGGCGCGTCCGGCCACGCCCGCCAAGGTGCCGCAGAAGCGCGCGACGCCCGGCGAGTTCTTCTCCCAGGTCCGCGACGAGGCCCGCAAGGTCACCTGGCCGTCCCGCCGGGAAACCACGATCACCACCATCATGGTGTTCGTGATGGTCGTGGTCACCAGCCTGTTCTTCACGGTGGTCGACCAGGCCCTGCGCTTCGTGGTGGGCCTCGTGCTCGGCCTCTAGAGCATCGTCCCGAAAGGTGGCCTCCGGCTTTCGGGAAAAGGTGATGCGTTGAGGGGGGCGATATCGATCCGGGGGAGACCTCGCGAACTTGTCGGAGTTGAACGGAACCGTGTCGAAGCGCTGGTACATCGTCCACGCCTACTCGAACTTCGAGAACAAGGTCGCGCAGTCCATCAAGGACCAGGCGGCCCAGCGCGGGCTGACCGAGCTGTTCGACGAGGTGATGGTCCCGACCGAGAAGGTCGTCGAGGTGCGCCGCGGCCGGAAGGTCGATGCCGAGCGCAAGTTCTTCCCCGGCTACGTGCTGGTGAAGTGCGACCTGACCGACGAGGTCTACCACCTCATCAAGAACACCCCGAAGGTCACGGGTTTCCTCGGGGCCGACAAGTCGAAGCCGGTTCCGATCCCCGACGCCGAGGCCGAGCGGATCAAGGGCCAGGTCGCCGAGGGCGTCGATCGGCCGAAGCCGTCGATCGCGTTCGAGATCGGCGAGACCGTCCGGGTCGCCGACGGCCCGTTCGCGAGCTTCAACGGCACCGTCGAGGAGATCGACGAGGCCCGCTCCCGTCTCAAGGTGGCCGTGTCGATCTTCGGCCGGGCCACGCCGGTGGAGCTGGAATACGCCCAGGTCGAGAAGGCCTGAGGCACGCACGTTTTCGGCGGCCGGTTTTTCGGCCGTCCATCCTCTTCCGGCCGGCGTTCAGCCTCGGCCGTGAAGCGGCCGCACCCTGCAAAGGGGCGGTCTCACCCGCGGAAGATCCGCCCGGCCTCGCCTCCGGGATCCACGGATCGCACCGCGACCTGTCATCGTCCGACCCGCCCGCGCCTAGGCAGCCCGGCGGCGGACGCAGTTTGGGAGATATCCCATGGCGAAGAAGATCACGGGCTACGTGAAGCTTCAGGTCCCGGCCGGCGCGGCGAACCCGTCGCCCCCGATCGGTCCCGCGCTCGGTCAGCGCGGCCTCAACATCATGGAATTCTGCAAGGCCTTCAACGCGAAGACGGCGCAGATGGAGAAGGGTACCCCGATCCCGGTGATCATCACCGCGTATCAGGACCGCTCCTTCACCTTCGAGATGAAGCAGCCGCCGGTCACCTTCTTCCTGAAGAAGGCCGTCGGCCTGAAGATCGGCAAGAAGCCGGCCTCCGGCTCGAAGACCCCCGGTAAGGGCCCGGTTGTCGGCAAGATCTCCGAGGCGCAGCTGCGCGAGATCGCCGAGAAGAAGATGCCCGACCTCAACTGCGACTCGGTCGATGCGGCCGTCGCCATGATCCGCGGCTCTGCCCGGGCCATGGGCCTCGAAATCACGGCCTGAGGGAGGACATCATGGCACGCGAAGGAAAGCGCATCCGCGCGGCCCGCGAGGGCATCGAGGTGACCAAGCTCTACCCGCTCGACGAGGCGATCAAGCTGGTCAAGGAGCGGGCGACCGCGAAGTTCGACGAGACCGTCGAGGTCTCGATGAACCTCGGCGTCGATCCGCGTCACGCCGACCAGATGGTCCGCGGCGTCTGCAACCTGCCGAACGGCTCCGGCCGGACGGTCCGCGTGGCGGTCTTCGCCCGCGGCGCCAAGGCGGACGACGCCAAGGCGGCGGGTGCCGACATCGTCGGCGCCGAGGATCTCCTGGAGATCGTCCAGAGCGGCAAGATCGAGTTCGACCGCTGCATCGCCACCCCGGACATGATGCCGCTGGTCGGCCGTCTCGGTAAGGTGCTGGGCCCGCGCGGCCTGATGCCGAACCCGAAGGTCGGCACCGTTACCATGGACGTGAAGACCGCCGTGGCCGGCGCCAAGGGCGGCTCGGTGGAGTTCCGCGTCGAGAAGGCCGGGATCGTCCATGCCGGCGTCGGTAAGGTCTCGTTCGACGCCGACAAGCTGATCGAGAACATCAAGGCTTTCGCCGACGCGGTCGCCAAGGCCAAGCCGGCGGGCGCCAAGGGCACCTACGTCCAGCGCATCGCCGTCACCTCGACGATGGGCCCGGGCGTGAAGGTCGAGCCGAACACGGTCCTGACCGCCTGATCTTCGACGCACCATCCTTACGAAGCGCCCGGCCGGAGACGGCCGGGCGTTTTGCGTTGGGGGCCTCGGCGCAAAACTCCTTTGCGGATGAGGCGCTCCCCTTTCCCGGACGCCTGGAACGACAGTGGAAGGTGATCCGGGACCCAGCTTAGAAATGTGCCGCGTAGCGGCTCAGTTGAGGAGCCACGTTGTAGCAAGTCAGCGCCTTATCTTGATGCGCTGGGTCCCGGGTCGCATTCCGCTAGCGCCGCATGCGCCCGGGAAAAGGTGTCGTCGAATCGGCAAAGCTTCATCATATCCGCCTGCCGTGCTGGGGAGGTGGGTGATGGAGCGCCGGTCCCACGTCTACATGCTCGCCAGTCGGCGGAACGGAACGCTCTACACCGGCTCAACGACCGACCTCGCCCGGCGCGTCTATGAGCATCGCACCGGTGCGATGCCGGGGTTCACCCGTGACTACGGCGTGACGATGCTGGTTTGGTACGAAGAGTACTCCCGCATCATCGGTGCCCGCATCCGGGAGTATGCGATCAAGCGCTGGCGCCGTGCGTGGAAGCTCGCGCTGATCGAGGCATTCAACCCGGCTTGGCGCGATCTCTACGAGGATCTCGGGTTTTGAGCCGCTGCGCGGCGCGTCCTGCGCTGGGTCCCGGGTCGCATTCCGCTAGCGCTGCATGCGCCCGGGAAAGGGCGTCGCGGTTCATCCTGCACCGCCCTTTTCCCGGACAGGTGCAGCGAAGCGGAACCTGATCCGGGACCCAGCGTAAGGGTCGCCGAGCAGCGGCTCTTTAGCACCGCCCTTCACGTCATTCTCAACATCGAAGGGGGGCGCCATCCCGCGCGGCTGTGCTAGATAGCCCTCATGCGCAGCACAGTCTCCGTCACGACCCGTCGACGCATCCTCTGCGTCTTCCCCGCCTACACGCCCTCGTTCGGCACGTTTTCGCACGCCTATCCGCTGATGGGCGGCGTCAAGGCGTTCATGCCCCCGCAGGGCCTTCTGGTGATCGCGGCCTACATGCCCGAGAGCTGGGAGTACCGCTTCATCGACGAGAACATCCGGCGCGCCTCCGCCCAGGATTTCGCCTGGGCCGACGCGGTGTTCGTCTCCGGGATGCACATCCAGGAGGGCCAGATCCACGACATCGGCCGGCGCGCCCACGCGGCCGGCAAGGTCGCGGCGCTCGGCGGCCCCTCGGTGTCCGGCGCCCGGGAAAAATATCCGGACTTCGATTATCTCCACGTCGGCGAGATCGGCGACGCCACCGACCGGCTGATCGAACGGCTCGATGCAGACATTACCCGTCCGACCCAGCAGGTGGTGTTCGAGACCGGTGAGCGGCTCGCGCTCTCGGACTTCCCGGCCCCGGCCTACGAGGCCGCGCCGCTCAAGCGCTACCTGATCGGTTCGCTGCAATTCTCGTCCGGCTGCCCGTATCGCTGCGAGTTCTGCGACATCCCGCAGCTCTACGGCCGTCAGCCCCGGCTGAAGAGCCCCGAGCAGATGTGCGCCGAGCTGGACGCGATCATCAGCCAGCCCGGCCACCCGGCGGTGGTCTACTTCGTGGACGACAACTTCATCGCCAACCGCAAGGCGACCCGCGAGATGCTGCCCCATCTCGTGGCGTGGCAGAAGAAGAACGACTACCCGCTGCAATTCGCCTGCGAGGCGACCCTGAACATGGCCAAGCAGCCCGAAATCCTCGAGCTGATGCGCCAGGCCAACTTCATGACCGTGTTCGTCGGGATCGAGACGCCCGAGGCCGACGCGCTCAAGGGCATCGACAAGACCCACAACGCCGCCGTGCCGATGTACGAGGCGATCGAGACGCTCAATTCCTACGGGCTCGAAGTCACCTCGGGCATCATCCTGGGGCTCGATACCGACAGCGACAAGTCCGAGCAGAACCTGATCGACTTCATCGACAAGTCGGCGATCCCGGTGCTGACCATCAACCTCCTCCAGGCCCTGCCCAAGACCCCGCTCTGGGACCGGCTGGAGCGCGAGGGGCGCCTGGTCCACGATGCGGCGCTGGAATCGAACGTCCTGTTCAAGCGCCCGCACGACACCGTCGTGTCGAGCTGGCGCCGGGCGATCGCCCATGCCTACGAGCCGGAGCAGCTCTTCTCCCGGTTCAAGCACCAGTGCGAAACCACCTACCGGAACCGGATCAAGACCCCGACCAAGGGCAAGCTCACCTTCACGAACCTGCGCCGCGGCCTGATCCTCGGCTTCAACATCATCACGCGGGTCGGGCTGCTCTCCGATTACCGCAGGCCGTTCTGGATCGCCGCCGGCTACGCGCTCAAGCGCGGGCAGATCGAGGCGGTGTTCAACATGGGCTTCGTCGCCCACCACCTGATCCGCTTCACCCGCGAGGCCCTGCGGGGCGAGCACAACGCCTCGTTCTACGCGGCCAAGGCCGCGGAGGCCGAGGATGCGCGGCGGCGTTCGTGGTGGGAGACTGCGCGGCGCAAACTGGTGCCGGAGCGCGAGGCGGCGTAGCCTTCGGGCTTGGCACGTTAAGGTACGGGAGGGCTATCGACGCCGATACCGATCCAAACCGGGAGCATGCGTGCTCCCGGTTTGCGCGTCCGGTGATACCTCTGGGCCGAGTCGGCGACGGACCGTCCATGCGTCCCAAGCCGGTCTCCCACGCCAGCCCTTGCCTGCGGCGGAAAAGTCGCGCTTCAGCCCTTGGCAGGCGGCTTGCTAGCCTCTATACACCGCGCCTTACGCATTTCATCCTCACGGAAGGAGACGGCCAATCGGCCGGTTTCCGCATGAAATGTCGCCCGGGCAACCGGGTGGCAATAGCCGGCAGGATCCTGAGGGCGACGAGCCCCGCGGAGCCTTGTCCGGCTATGTCCTGTCCGAGACTGCAGGTGCCGGTTCGCCGGCTTAATCAACGCCCAACCTGCACAGACGGGGAAGACCGAACTTAGGAAAAGCCTCGCTGCGGCATACGCCGCGGAGGGGTGTCGGTTTGAACCAACTCACCCGAAGCGGCCCTCGCGGGCACGTGCGGGGACAGGGCCGCGAAGCGTCGTTCGGACGTTCCCGGTCTCTTGAAGGCCGAGACGACGTCCGGGCGGCATGTGCAACCGGCGGACCCGATTCCGGGTTCCGCCAACCGGAGAGAGCCCAGTGGACCGGACAGCAAAAGCTGACCTCGTCTCGACGCTCAACGGCGTGTTCAATCAGAGCGCCGTCGTCGTCGTGGCCCACTACAAGGGCCTCACGGTCGCCGACATGCAGAAGCTGCGCTCGCAGATGAAGCAGGCCGGCGCCACCGTGAAGGTCGCCAAGAACAGCCTCGCCGGCATCGCACTCGATGGTACGGACGTCGCCTCCATCAAGCCGCTCCTGAAGGGCCCGACCCTGCTCGCCTATTCCGGCGACCCGGTCGCAGCCGCGAAGGTCGCGGTCGATTTCGCCAAGACGAACGACAAGCTCGTGATCCTTGGCGGCGCGATGGGGAAGACAACCCTGAACCCGGACGGCGTGAAGGCCCTCGCCTCGCTCCCGTCCCTCGACGAACTGCGCGCCAAGATCGTGGGCCTGGTACAGGCGCCCGCGACCAAGATCGCTCAGGTCGTCAATGCGCCGGCGGCCAAGCTCGCCCGCGTGTTCGGGGCCTATGCCACCAAGGACGAGGCCGCTTGAGGCCCTTCAAAAACCCATCGTTCGAACCGATATCTGAGAGGAATTGAAAATGGCTGATCTTGCCAAGCTCGTCGACGACCTGTCCTCGCTGACCGTTCTCGAGGCCGCCGACCTGGCCAAGATGCTCGAAGAGAAGTGGGGCGTCTCGGCTGCTGCCGCCGTCGCCGTCGCCGCCGGCCCGGCCGCCGGTGGCGC
>NZ_VRVD01000276.1:0-6123 GCF_008040015.1 Methylobacterium sp. WL18
CTGCTCGGCGCTCGCCCGGGGAGCGCCATCGCGCCGGGCAAGCCCGCCAACGCCCCGCGCGACCCCGACGATCCCGGATACGAGACCCGGGACGTCAAGGTCCGCAACACCGCGCTGGTGATGGCGGGCCTGGCGCTGTCCGTCCTGAGCGTGATCGGCACTATGGTCTGGATGATGGGCGCGTTCAGCGCGAGCCAGCGGCGGGCCCTGCCGACGCTGACGAAGCAGCAGACCGCGCCGCTGACGCCGCCGCCGCCGAACCTCCAGGCGGATCCCTACGCCGACCTCGACCGTCAGCGGGCCGCGGCCGAGGCGCGGCTCTCCGGCTACGGCTACAGCGATCCGGCCCGCACCCGCGCCCGCATTCCGGTCGATCGGGCGATGGACCTCGTCGTCGGCCGCTCCCTCGACGCGCCGGAACGGTAGGCAGGATGACGCCGAACCACGCAGCCCTGGAGCTTTGGCCCGCCGCGGTCTCCGGCACCGCGACCGAGACGGACCTGCTCATCCTGGCCTTCACGGTCCTGACCCTGCTGCTGACCGTGCCGGTCTTCGTGGCGATCACCTATTTCGCCCTGCGCTACCGCGAGGGCTCGGAGGCGGACCGCAGCCCCTCCGGCATCCGCTCCAACCTGATCGAGATCAGCTGGATGCTGATCCCGTTCCTGCTGACGCTGATCTTCTTCGTCTGGGGCGCCCGGGTGTTCATCGCCTCGAAGAACGCCCCGCCGGACGCCATGGTGATCGAGGCGATCGGCCGGCAATGGATGTGGAAGTTCCAGCATCCCACCGGTC
Source organism: Methylobacterium sp. WL18 (assembly GCF_008040015.1). Lineage (NCBI taxonomy): Bacteria > Pseudomonadati > Pseudomonadota > Alphaproteobacteria > Hyphomicrobiales > Methylobacteriaceae > Methylobacterium > Methylobacterium sp. WL18. Next base: position 796 of record NZ_VRVD01000276.1, read on the forward strand.
AGGCCGAGATCAACGACCTGCACGTGCCGATCGGGCAGCCGATCCGCCTGCGCATCATCAGCCAGGACGTGATCCACGCCCTCTACCTGCCGGCCCTGCGCCTGCAGGTGGCGGCGCTCCCCGACCGCTACACCGACCTGTGGTTCAAGGCCGACAAGATCGGCACCTACCACCTCTACTGCTCCGAATATTGCGGCACCGACCATTCGGTGATGGGCGGCGAGATCAGCTTCATGAATCCCGGCGACTACCAAGACTGGCTGACCCATGCCGGCGCGCAGCAAGGCAAGGTCGCGGCCGGCCGCACCCTCTACGAGGCCTATGGCTGCGCCGGCTGCCACGATCCCGGCTCCGCCGTGAAGGCCCCGAGCCTGGCCGGCCTCTACGGCAGCCAAGTGAAGCTCGCCGACGGCCGCACGGTGACGGCCGACGACGCCTGGCTGCGCGAAAAGATCCTGAACCCGAACGGCGACCGGCTCGCCGAGGGCTACAAGCAGGTGATGCCGAGCTTCGCCGGCCGGATCCCGGAGGACGAACTCGGGACGCTCATCGATTTTCTCAAATCCTACACGGCGCCGGCCTCCGGCAAGGCCGCGCAGGCCACTCCATGACGGCGACGAGGGCGACACCATGAGCGCATCGGGCAGCGTCGGCGGCACGGCCCGCCGCGAGCCGCACGCGCCGGAGGCCACAATCGGGCGCAAGGCCGACTACCTTCACGCGGATTCGACGCTGCGCTCGTGGTTCCTCACCACCGACCACAAGCGCATCGCGATCCTGTACCTGACCTCGATCACCGGCTTCTTCGTGATCGGGGCGGTCGCGGCCGGCGTGGTCCGGCTGGCGCTGATCGTGCCCAACGGCGCGATCATGACCAATGACACCTACAACAAGGCCTTCACCATCCACGGCGTCGTGATGGTGTGGTTCTTCCTGATCCCGTCGATCCCGGCGACCTTCGGCAACTTCCTGATCCCCCTCATGATCGGGGCGAAGGACCTGGCGTTCCCCAAGCTGAACCTGACGAGCTGGTACGTGTTCATGGCCGGGGCGTTCTTCACCCTGGTCTCGCTGGTGCTCGGCGGCGTCGACACCGGCTGGACCTTCTACGCGCCGCTCTCCACCGCCTTCTCGAACACCTGGGTGCTGCCGGCCCTGATCGGCGTCACCATCGTGGGCTTCTCGTCGATCCTGACCGGGCTCAACTTCGTGGTCACCATCCACACCATGCGGGCGCCCGGCATGACGTGGTTCAAGCTGCCGATCTTCGTCTGGGCCCACTACGCCACCAGCCTGATTTTTTTGCTCGCCACGCCGGTGATCACGACCGCGCTGATCCTGCTGATCATGGAGCGGGGCTTCCACATCGGCGTGTTCGACCCGGCCTATGGCGGCGACCCGGTGCTGTTCCAGCACCTGTTCTGGTTCTACTCGCACCCGGCCGTGTACATCATGGTCCTGCCCGGCATGGGGGTGATCTCGGAGATCGTCCCGGCCTTCGCGCAGAAGAAGCTGTTCGGCTACCGGTTCGTCGCCTACGCGTCGATCGGGCTGGCCTCGGTGACCTTCTTCGTCTGGGGCCACCACATGTTCGTCAACGGTCAGAGCGACCTGGCCTCGCTGGTGTTCTCGGCCCTGTCGTTCGCGGTGGCGGTGCCGTCGGCCGTCAAGGTCTACAACTGGACCGCGACGATCCATAAGGGGAGCCTGCGGCTCGATACGCCGATGCTCTACGCGATGGGCTATATCGGCCTGTTCGTGCTCGGCGGCCTCACCGGGCTCTACCTCGCCACGCTCGCCATCAACCAGCACATCCACGCGACCTACTTCGTGGTCGCGCATTTCCACTACATCATGGTCGGCGGCACGGTGCTGGCCTTCCTGGGCGGCCTGCACTTCTGGTGGCCGAAATTCACCGGGCGGATGTACAGCGAGCCCTGGGGCCGGGTCTCGGCGATGCTGATCTTCATCGGCTTCAACGTGACCTTCTTCCCGCAGTTCATCCTCGGCTATCTCGGGATGCCCCGGCGCTACGCGACCTACCCGGTCGAGTTCCAGCTCCTCAACGTGCTGTCCTCGGCCGGCGCCACGATCCTGGCCGCCGGCTACATCTTCCCGATGCTCTACCTGGTCTATTCCCTGTGGTTCGGCCGCAAGGCGCCCGCCAACCCCTGGAACGCCAAGGGGCTCGAATGGGAGACCGGTTCGCCGCCGCCGAAGCACAACTTCCTGTCGCCGCCGGCGGTGCCGCGCATCCCCTACGATTACCCGATCCAGGCCCAGGAAGCCCAGGACCAGCACGGATGAGCGAAGGGCTGGCAGACGGCGTCGGGGTCGCCCGCGCCGGGCATTTCGAGACGGTGGCCCAGCAGCGCGCCGCCGCGACGCTGGGCATCTGGGCCTGGCTGATCACCGAACTCTTACTGTTCTCGGCCCTGTTCCTCGTGGCGCTGATCGTCCGGATCCAGCACCCCGAGGCGACCGTCGCGGCGGCCAAGCACCTCAAGTTCTGGATCGGCGCCACCAACACCGTAGTGCTGATCTGCTCCAGCTTGACCATGTCGATGGCGATCGAATTCTCGCGGATCGGCTGGCCGCGCGCCATGGTCCGGGCGATGCTCGCCACCGCGGCGCTGGGCGGCCTCTTCCTGTTGCTCAAGGGCTACGAGTACTACGCCGACTGGGCCGAGCACATGATGCCGTTCCTCGGCAGCCGGCCCTTCGCGCTGGCCGAGACGCCGCCCGCGCGGCTGTTCGTGAACCTCTACTACGTCGCCACGATCCTGCACGCCGTGCACCTGTTCACCGGCATCGCGCTCCTGCTCGGCATGACCTGGATGGCCGCCAAGGCCGGCTTCCTGTCCCGGCACCAGAACTGGATCGAGGTCTACGGCCTCTACTGGCACTTCATCGACCTGGTCTGGATCCTGGCCTTCCCGATCCTCTACGTGGTCAACCGGTAGGATGCGCAATCCCCTCGCCACCCTGAGCGCCGACGACCGCGCCCTGCTCCGGCGGCGGCTGCGCACGCCGGTGCTGACCTTCCTGGCGCTGCTGGCCCTGCTCGCCGTCAACGTCACCCTGGGCACCACCCTGCCCTTCGCCAAGGTCTGGATCGTCGAGCTCCTGGTCGTCGCCGTGATGGTGGCGCTGATCCTCCTGGTCTCCATGGAGGTGATCCACGAGCCGCCGCTGATCCGGCTGTTCTCGGGGATCGGCTTCTTCTGGGTCGCCATCATGTTCGGCATGACGCTGACGGATTATCTGGCGCGGTGAAGCCGATGAATTCCATGGTCCGGGCACCAGGCGACGCCAACACAGTGTCGTGATCCGGTCCGATGCACCGGGCCGGCTTCCACTTCGGCGCCACGCACTCTAAACGTCGCCCCGTCCCCGCTCGGCTCCGGCTTTATCCTGATGTGCGAACTGCTCGGCATGAGCGCCAACGTGCCGACCGACATCCGCTTCTCGTTCGCCGGGTTGGCCCGGCGTGGCGGCGAAACCGGGCCCCATGCCGACGGCTGGGGCATCAGCTTCTACGACGGGCGCACCTGCCGCAGCTTCCACGAGCCGGAGCCGAGCTCCCGCTCGCAGCTGGCCCGGCTGCTGCGCGACATGCCGATCAAGAGCCGCATCGTCGTCGCCCACGTGCGCAAGGCCAATCGCGGCCGGGTCAGCCTGGAGAACACCCATCCGTTCGCCCGGGAATTGTGGGGCCGCCGGTGGACCTTCGCGCATAACGGCCAGCTCAAAGGCGTGAAGCGTCTGCCGCTCGGCGGGTTCATGCCGATCGGCTCGACGGACAGCGAGCACGCCTTCTGCTGGATGCTCGGCCGCCTCCAGGCGCGGTTCCAGGCCCTGCCCCGTCCCGCCACACTGGACCGCGCCGTGGCGGATCTCGCGGGCGACCTGCACGCCATGGGCGTGTTCAACATGCTGCTGACCGACAGCCGCACCCTCTACGCCCATTGCGGCAAGCGCCTGTGCTACCTCACCCGCCGCGCGCCGTTCGGCACCGCCACCCTGATCGACGAGGATTGGCAGGTGAATTTCGCGCAGGAGACCTCCGAGAGCGACGTGGTCACGGTCGTCGCCACCCAGGCGCTCACCCGGGACGAGCGCTGGACCGACCTCGCTCGCGGCGACGTCCTCACCCTGCGGGACGGGGCGATCCGCCTGTTGAGACCGGCCGGGGCATCTTAAGTCCCACCTGAGCGAGGGTGCATGCCGCCCCCCGATGCGCTAGAACGACCGTAACAGGAGCGCATCGGCCGGACTTCAGGGGAGGTTCGGCCGGCAAGCGATCCGCCTCGACCGCCCCGGACCGCAGGTCGAGCCACGATAAGCTGACGAGCGCGATACGCATGACCCGCGACGACACCGACACCGCCCTGTCGCATGAGGACGGGCTTCGGGATGCGCTTCGGGATGGCCGCCCGAATCTCGCCCCGAACATCCGCACGCATCTCGGCGAGCACCTGCGCACCGTCTACGAGCGGATCGGCGAGGAGGTGCTGCCCTCCCGCTTCGCCGACCTGATCGAGAAGCTGGAGGAGGCGCTGCGCGCCCGCGGCGAGGCGATCGAGCCGGAGTTCCGCAACGGCCTGCTCGCGGCCGTCCCGTCCCTGCGCGCCTTCGCGCTGTCGCTGACCTCGAACCCCGCCCGCTCCGACGACCTCGTCCAGGATACCCTGCTCAAGGGCTGGCAGCACCGCGCCCGGTTCCAGCCGGGGACCAACCTCAACGCGTGGTTGTTCACCATCCTGCGCAACATCTTCTATTCGGATCACCGCAAGCGGGTCCGCGAGGTCGAGGACCAGGACGGCTCCTACGCGGCGCGGCTGGCCACGGCCCCGCACCAGGGCGACCGGCTCGATGTCGAGGACCTGCAGTCGGCCCTGGCCAAGCTACCGCCGGACCAGCGCGAGGCGCTGGTGCTGGTGGGGGCCGAGGGCGTCTCCTACGAGGAGGCCGCCACGATCATGGGCTGCAAGGTCGGCACCGTGAAGAGCCGGGTCAGCCGTGCCCGCGGCCGCCTGGCGGAGCTGCTGGGCTACGACGAGGAGGATCTCGGCTCCGACCGGTTCATCCAGTCGGCGATGCCCAAGGACGCGTAGGAATCGCGCCGGGCGGCCCGCCGCCGTCGCGAAAAAAGATGCATCCGAATCCGGGGCTCGGGCGTTACCGGCCCGAGCTTCGTCGCCTCGCTGCGGCGGAACGCCACGGATTGGAGATGTCCCGTATGACCTTCAAGACCCTTATCGCAGCCTCGGCCCTCGCCCTGTCGCTGCCGCTGGCCGCCCAGGCCCAGGGCACCATCCCGGGTGC
>NZ_VRVD01000277.1:0-6118 GCF_008040015.1 Methylobacterium sp. WL18
GCCCGGAAGCGTGCCTCCAACCCGTCCCGGGCGAGCACCCGCGCCACCGGCTTGGCCGACGCGGAGGCCCGACCCGCCGTGATCTCGTCGGGCGTGGCGAGGCCCGCGGCGGAGATCTGCTTCTCCAGGGCCGCCAGCCAGATCTCGTAGTAGCTCGACGCGAGATATTGCGCGGGCGGCAGCGACTCGCGGTTGGCCCGGCTGCCGTCGAGGTTCCAGGCACCGGTGTAGCCCATGGCCATCGCCATCGCGAAGACGCGACGCTCCCACGCGGCGTGAAACACCGGCTCGTCCGGCTCGGGCACCACCGGCCCGAAGCCGTGTGCGCCGCCGAGGTCCTGGGCGCCGTTCATCGCGGCATCTCCGGCGGGGGCGACCCGGGCAGGCCCGTACCGATCATCGCATCGCGGGTGACGAGGGCGGCGAGAGCCTCTTCGGACAGGCCCTCGGTGTCGGCAGGGCGCATCGGGAGGACCATGTAGCGGGTCTCCGCGGTGGAATCCCAAACGGTGATCTGCGTCGTCTCGGGGATGGTGACGCCGAACTCGGCCAGGACGCCGCGCGGATCGATCACCGCCCGCGCCCGATAGGGCGGTGCCTTGTACCAGACCGGCGGCAGGCCCAGCACCGGCCAGGGGTAGCAGGAGCACAGCGTGCACACGACGAGGTTGTGGGTCTCGGGGGTGTTGGCCACCGCAACCATGTGCTCGCCGCCGCGACCGCCGATACCAAGCTCGGCGATCGCCGGGGTGGCGTCGGCCAGCAGCCGGTCCCGGTAATCGGGGTCGACCCACGCGCGGGCCACCACCCGGGCACCCGCATGCGGCCCGACCTTGGTCTCGTAGAGCTCGACCAGGGCGTCGAGGGCGGCGGGCTCGATGTAGCCCTTCTCGGTCAGCAGAGACTCGAGGGCGCGGACCCGCGCCTCGATCGGCGACAGATCGCTGCCGTGCGGGTGCTCATGGTCGTGGGTGTGGTGGTGGTCCTGGCTCATCCCGGTCTCCTGGCGACCTGCATTCTGCATCGTCGCGCGCTCGGCCGCCACAGGGACGGCGCAAAGGCCGTCCTCGGCGTTCAGCAAGTCTGCGTAAATTACCCATTGCTGTCAGGAGCGTTTGGTAACGGTTCAGGATTGCCGAGATACCGAGTTAGAGACATTCCAATATACCAAGACTTCGGCCGCCGGGAACGCGCATGATCGATGATGGATCGAACCCCTCGGGCAGCACCCCGCCTCGCTACGCCACGATCCTCGGCCAGCACCTCGCCCTGCCGATCCGGGACTATTTCCAGGTCGTCGAGCAGGACCCGCTGCCGCCCCAACTCGCCGTCCTCATGGAGCGCTTCGAGGCGGCCGTGGCGGCGCACGGTCAGGTCGTGGCGTTCGACTTCCGCAGCGATATCATCAAGGCGCTCCCGGCGCTGCGCACCTTCGCGCTGTCGCTCGTCGGCGACGTGAGCCGGGCCGACGACCTCGTTCAGGAGACCTTCGTGAAGGCCTGGGCCAACCAGGCCCGGTTCCGGCCGGGGACGAACTTCACCGCCTGGCTGTTCACGATCCTGCGCAACCAGTTCTACTCGGAGCTGCGCAAGAACCGGCGCGAGGTCGAGGACGTGGATGGCACCCACGCGAGCCAGATGACAAGCCTGTCCGACCAGGAGGATGCCAGCACCCTCAAGGTCGTCTGGAAGCGGCTCGGGACCCTCCCGGCGGCACAACGGCAGGCGCTACTCTTGGTCGGCGCCGAGGGCCACACCTACGAGGAGGCCGCGAGCAAGCTCGGCTGCCAGGTCGGCACCGTGAAGAGCCGCGTCAGCCGGGCGCGGTCGTCACTGCTCGATACGCTCGGCGTCGTGGTGTCGGGCCAAGCGCCGGCTGCCTGAGCGCGCGGGTTCGCGCCGTGTCTCGACGGGCCGTACCATAAATGGCCGTGTCACCGTCCGCGCCGACCAAGCCGAGCCGTAAACCCGCCCGGAATGGGCCGGGATGCTAAGATGACTGCAAGACGTTGCCGTGCATGATCGTTGCGGTCCCATAGGTGGGAATCGCAGATGGCTCCGACATCCCAGGAAGACGACAGCACAGCGCAGTGGTGGCAGGCACACCCCGTGAGCGTTGCGTTCTGCGCCTGCTTCCTCGCTCTCGCTTGCGTGGCGGCGACGTGGTGGCTCGGTCTCCTCGCAGAAGGTCCGGCTCTGATGTCCGGCTTCCTCTGTGTGGTCGTGCTGATCGGCTTTCTGCACGTGTGCTTCCAGCCGCCGATCCGTCTTCTAAAATCGCTCGCGGCCCTGATCGTGTGGATTTGGGGTTGCTTCAACAAGTAATGCGCGACGCCGCTTGGTCCGGCATCACCACTTGAGCACAGGTGCGACTGTGCAGCTTTCACGCATTCTCGCCGCATCGCTCTTTTCCGATGAGCTGGAGAACGAGGCGGCGACGATCGTCCGGACGACCCGACGCCCGGCTCCTCACACCGGCGGGCGGCGCAGATGCCAGTCGGTCGCCCGCTGATAGGCTTGGCCGATCCGTAGCGCCGTCGCCTCGTCGTAACCCCGGCAGACGATCTGCAGCGACAGCGGCAGACCGGCGGCGGTGAACCCGTCGGGCAGTGCCAGGGCGCAGAGGTCGAGGAGGTTCCCGAAGCGGGTGAACCGGGACGGCAGGTGCGTCTCGTCGACCTCGGCGAGGGCTACGGCGGCGCATTCCGTCGTCGGCGTCAGCAGGGCGTCGATCCCATCGAGGGCGGCGGCGTAGGCGAGCTTCATCGCGGTGCGGCGCTGGAGCGTGCCGAGATACTCCTGGGCGGTGACCGTCGCGCCGGCGAGGATCCGGGCCCGCACGGCGTCGCCGAGTTGCGAGGCCGGGTCCTCCGCGAGGGCGCCGTTGACGAAATAGGCCTCGGCGTTGGTGATCCCGCTCATGGCGACGCAGTCGCTGAACCGGAACGGCAGGACGACATCGACGATCTCGGCCCCCTGCCGGGCCAGCAGATCGAGGGCAGCATCGTAGGCCTGCAGCATGTCGGGGGCGACACCGTCGCGCTCGACCGCCGGCATGCGCCCGAGCCGAAGGCCGCGTACGCCGCGGTTGAGGATCGACCAGGGCGCGTCCGGGGCGATCCCCCGGGTCGTGGGATCGAGCGGGTCGGGACCCGAGATGGCTTCGTAGAGGAGCGCGGTGTCCTCGACGGTGCGGGCGAGCGGGCCCGGCGTGTCCAGCGTGGTCGAGAGCGGCACGATTCCCCACGTCGAGACGCGTCCGACCGTCACCTTGAGGCCCGTGAGCCCGCAGAAGGATGCTGGCAGGCGCACCGATCCGCCCGTGTCTGTACCGATGCCCCAGGGAGCCATCCGGGCCGCCACCGCGACGCCGGTACCGCTGCTCGACCCGCCCGGTGTGCGCGGCGTCTCCGGATCCCAGGGGTTCCAGGGCGTGCCGAGATGCTGGTTGGTGCCCCAGCCGCCATAGGCGAACTCCACCGTGTGGGTCTTGCCCAGCACGATCATGCCCTGCGCGATCAGCCGGCGGGCGATAGTCGCGGTGCGCTCCGCCCGGCGCGCCCGGTGGGCGGCCGAGCCGCCCATGGTGATCCGCCCCTCGAGGTCTATCAGGTCCTTAAGCACCACCGGGACGCCGTGAAGCGGCCCGACTGCGTGGCCCGACCGGATCGCCCGGTCGGCGCCCTCGGCGGCCAGGCGTGCATCGGCGGCGAACACCTCCGTGAAGGCCTGGAGCTTCGGCTCCATCTGCTCGATCCGGCCGAGCAGCGCCTCGACCGCGTCGACCGGGGACAAGGACTTCGAACCGATCGCCCGGGCGAGTTCGGCCGCGGACGCATCGACGGGATTCAGGTCTGCCATCGGGATCACTGCACGCTGACGAGGGTGAGGTCGACGAACCAGGATTGCGGGGAGACGAAGCCGTGTATCTTCTTCGACATCCCGCGCGGGTTGAGGTCGTGCACGATGAACAGCCAGGGCGGGTTGTCCACCAGCCGCTCATGGGCGAGCGCCGTCTGCGCGTCGATCACCTTCCCGTCGTCGGTCTCGGCGAGCGCCTTGAGGGCGGCGTCGAACGCCTCGTCCTTCCAGTTCGGGAAGTTGAAGCCGCCGGGCGGGAACCGGTCGCCGGCGAAGTAGCGTGCCATCACGCTGGGGTCGGACGAGGGCGAGGAGACGTTGAGGGCCATCGAGCCCTGCAGGCTCGGGGCGTCCGGCAGCGCCCGGCTCGAATTCAGCAGAACCTGCCACTCGACCACGTTGAAGCTCAGCTCGACGTTGCAGGCCTGCTTCAGGTTCTCCTGCAGGTACTCGTTCATCGGCATCGGCAGCATTTGGCCCGAGCCCGAGGACGAGATCATCACTTTGAGGCTGAGCGGTTTTTTATCGGAATAACCCGCCTCGGCCAGCAGCGCCTTGCCCTTTGTGGCGTCGAACACGTACCGGTTCTTCGGGCTGCCGAAATTCGGGTCCTTGTCGTTGAGCCAGCCCGAGGCCGGCTCGGCTGTGCCGTTGAGCAGTTCGACGATGGCGGCCCGGTCGACGCAATAGTTCAGCGCCTGGCGGACGCGCACGTCCTTCAGCGGGCTGTCCTTGGCGCCGATGTTGAAGATGTAGGGCCAGACATGCGGGTAGGAGCCCGTGGTGATGGCGAAGCCCGCCTGCTTCAGGGATGGGATCGCGTCGGGCGCCGGCACCTCGATCCAGTCGACCTGCCCCGACCGCAGGGCGGCGACCCGGGCATTCGCCTCGGGGATCGGCATCAGCCGGACCTTGTCGACCTTGGCCATCCGGTTCGGATCCCAGTAACCGTCGAACTTGGCCAGATCGACCGATTCCCGCGGGGCTACGCGGGTGATCTTGAACGGGCCGGTACCGGCCGCCGGCAGCGCCGCGACCTTGGCCCAGTCGCGGCCCGCCTTCTCGAACGATTGGGGCGAGGTGAACAGCAGGTAGACGACCATGTCGGGGAAGTACGACGCGACCTGCGTGGTCGTGATCTGCACGGTGGCATCGTCGATCTTCTTGTAGCTCCCGACCAGGGGCGCCCGGGCCCGGGAGATGCCGGCCCCCTGCGGTTCGAATTGCGGGCTGTCGTTCTTGAAGTAGCGGTCGAGGTTCCAGACCACCGCGTTGGCGTTGAACGGGGTGCCGTCATGGAAGCTGACGCCCCGGCGCAGGTGGAAGGTCCAGATCGTCTTGTCGTTCGGATCCTGCTCCCAGCGCTCGGCCAGGGCCGGGACGATGCCGGCGAGCTTGTCGGTGCTCTTCAGGTCCCACTGCACCAGACCCTCGAAGATCGGGTAGCCGAGGAAGCGCATGCCCTCGAAGCCGTTGTTCGGCATCCCGGTGGCCGTGGGGATGTCGGAGGCCGTCATGGCGATGCGCAGCACGCTCTCGGCCCGGGCCGCGGGCACCAGGGCGAAGGAACCAGCCAGGGAGGCGGCAATCAAGCGGCGAAGTTTCATCGGATCCCGTTCGTCCAAGTTGCGGGACACCAGCGGCAAATCTCGCGCCAGATCGTGCGATAGTCCAGGCGCCCGATGACCGGGCAGCGCGCGTTTCGGCCCTTGCGCTCGGCACGGGCTGCGCCACGATAATAAAGAATGCGATTCGCCGGACGCCCGAGCCGGACCGGAAGGGAGCTGCCCGTGAGTGATGGGACGCCAACCACGATGAACGGGGCCGAGAGCCTGGTTCGGACCCTCGTCGCCGGCGGGGTCGAGGTCTGCTTCACCAATCCCGGCACGTCCGAGATGCATTTTGTGGCGGCCCTCGACCGGGTCGAAGGCATGCGCTGCGTGCTGTTCCTGTTCGAGGGCGGGGCGACCGGCGCCGCGGACGGCTATGCCCGCATGACCGACAAGCCGGCCTCGACCCTGCTGCATCTCGGGCCGGGGCTCGCCAACGGGCTGGCCAACCTGCACAACGCCAAGAAGGCGCGTACACCCGTCGTCAACATCGTCGGCGAGCACGCGACCTACCACCGGGAGTACAACGCGCCGCTGACCTCGGACATCGAGGGACTGGCCAGGCCGATGTCGTCCTGGGTTCACACCGGCATGAGCGCGGCCGAGATCGGCGCGGACGGCGCCGCCGCCATCGCGGCCGCCCGCAC
>NZ_VRVD01000278.1:0-6117 GCF_008040015.1 Methylobacterium sp. WL18
GCTCGAGGCTGCGCTCAAGGCCGAGGCCGGCGCCGTCTGGGCGAGGGCCGGCCCGCAGGCGAGACCTGCCAGAAGCGCCAGAGCACCCGCCAGCCGGTTCCGCCACGCCATACGCCTGCCCTCGTCGGCCCCGGATCCCGGACGATTCGTCCCGGGATCGGCCCGCCGGGAGCCTAGCACCGATCGATCCCGCCGCAACGCTCTGGGTGCGTGTTGGGAGCCGCTCCGCGGTCCCTTTCCGAAGGGCTATGGCCGCGACAGGATCGAGGCGCGAGGGGCTTTTGCAGGCTGCGACGCACCCCCGCGCCCGTATGGGCTGGCGGCTGCACAGAGTGCCCTCCGGATGGTCCTCGGCCGCAAGAGAGGTCTCCACGAGGCAGGCACGCACTATCCCTTTGCGGGCTACAGGTTGCTCAGCTTGGACAATTCACTGCCTGAGGATCGATACCCCATACCGGATAACCCGCGCCGTCATACCGGGGGCGCCGCAGGCGAGCCCGGACCCGAAGGGGCCGCCGGGGGCGCCAACCCAGAAACGCTGTCCGTCCAGGAGCTTCATTCACACAGCGATCGTTCTCGATCCCGGGCTCCGCTGCGCGGCCCGGGACGACCGCCCGTGGCGGCATCGATCCAGCCACCGCTCGAAGAAAGAGACGGAGCTTTCCGCTCGCTGAAACGATGACCATTCCAACTGCGACGTGTGAACGACCGAGCCCGCACGGGACAGGCAACCCGCGCGTGTCCCGGGTCACGGGTGGTCGATCGTCCCGCGCCCCAACCTTGAGCGCAGCGCACGATCCCAAACAATCAGAACGCCTTGAGCACCTGCTCGGTGTGCTCGACCGAGACCGGGCCCGCGAAGCAGTGCGAGACCAGGGCGCGGTAATCCTGCCAGGGCTGCGAGCCGGTGAAGTCCTTGGTGTGGGCCTCCAGCGTGTCCCAGTGGATCATAAGACGGTAGCGCTGCGGGTGCTCGATCGAGCGGCGGACCTCGAAGGCGCGGCAGCCCTTGGCGGCCTTGAAGATTGCCGAGGCCTCGGTGATGCCGGCCTCGAACGCCGCCTCCATCCCGGGCTTGATCTCGATCTGTGCGATTTCGAGGATCATGGTGTCGAATCCTTATCCTTACGCGTGGAGGGGGCGGCCGAGCTTGGCCGCCAGGATGCGCTGCGGGCTCAAGCCGGGATCGGCCTGGGCGGCGACCGGCAGGTAGGCGGTCTGCTCCAGCATGTAGCGGCCGCCCATCGCCCCGTGCATCACGAGGTCGGAGAAGGTCACCCAGGTCTCGCCGGGCCGGAACGCGACGTCGGCCTGGGGGGCGCTGGCCTGGTAAGCCTCGTCCTGCTTCAGGGCGTCGTGCAAGTGCAGCATCAGGTGGTCGTATTCGGAGCGCCGGGCCTTGGTGATCCGAAGGACCGCGAGCAGCCGCGCCGTGAGCGGCGCGTAGCGCGGCAGCCGGGGCAGGAACTTCTCCGCCATCGACCCGAAATCCTCGCCGACCCGCCAGCGGCGGGGCTCGCCGGACGGGTTGATGTTGCGGAACACCCGCAGGATCCGCTTCTCGCCGATCGGGTTCGACGGGAACGCGTCGACATGCAGCCGGGTGTCGTCGCGCCGCCAGCTCAGCTTGCGCCGGTCCACGTCGAACGGGCGGTAGGAGGTGCCGGCGAGCGCCACCCGGTCGGCGTAATCCGGCAGGTAGGTGCCGATCAGGTCCCGGGCGAAGGCGCGGTAGCGGATCAGGAGCTGGCGCAGGGCCTCCTGCTCCTCCGGGGTGCCGGCGGCGCCGCGCAACTCGGCGGCCTCGCCCCGGATGTTGACGTTCTTGGCCTTGCCGTCCGCGAAGGGGCGCTCGGTGAACCGGCGCTCGTACGCGCTGAACGGGAACGGCAGGTCCGGGAACAGCAGCACCGCCCCGGCTTCCAGCTCCCGGGCCAGGGAGTCGGCGGTCTCACCGGGGGCGACTGTGCGGATCGGGCTGATCATCGTGTGCGGGCTGGATCTGCCGGGCCGAAGGGGGGCATGACGGGGCGCAATCCTGTAGCCGAGCCGCCCGCGGGAGGCTAGGGCCCGCATTTCCGGTGGATGACATCGCCCGTCCACTGGCACCGTCCGGGGGGGCCGCCCCGGGCGCTTGCGCAACCGCCGCGTTCCCGGCACGTTCCCGTCGCATACCGGCCCACGAGCCCGGCGGAGGATGGCGCCGATGGCGACCCTGAAGGAATTCGAGGAAGCCCTGCGCGAGCATGGCATGAACATGGCGCTGGCGCTGCTGGAGCGTCTGCGCGAACGCGACCGCGCCACCCGCACGGTCAAGCCGGCCCGCCGTCTCACGGGCCAGAAGATGACGCCCGAACTCGCCCGGGCGATTCTCGACCTGCACGCCTCCACGGGCATGACCCAGCAGGAGATCGCGTTCAAGGTCGGGGTCAATCAGGGCCGGGTCAACGAGGTGATCAAGCGCGGCAAGTGGCTGTCGGACGACCCCCAGGCCCCCGAGGCCGTGGCCCGCGACAAGGCGCTGGCCCGCATGCGCGGCGACCCCAAGCCGAAGAAGCCGCCCCTGGCCGCTCGTTCCAAGGAGCGCAAGGCTGCCCCCGCCAAAGCGCCCGCCAAGGCGCGCAACCAGGGTCAGCTGGCTTTGGGGGATCTGTAGGAACGAACGGGATCCCAAAGGGCTTGCAGCCCTTTGGCGGGGTTCGGGGCGCGCAGCCCAGAGGCCATAGGCCGCTCCGGGACCTTCTTAGGGCTCCACCCTACACCCGCAAAAGGTCCGAGACCTTTTTGAATCCAGGAGTTTTTGGGTTCAGTTCGTCGGCGCGAAATGCCCCCGGTAGCGCGCGCCGATCGCTTCGACCGGGAGCGCCACGAACACGTCGGTGGTGCCGAACTGGCGGTCGATCACCGCGCCCTCCCCGAAGGTCGCGCCGAGCCGGAGATAGCCCTTGATCAGCGGCGGCAGCGCCTGCAGCGCCGCCTTGGGATCGACCGCCTCGCGGGGCATCCGGTCCATGGACACCGCGCGCTCCGGCAGGGCCCGGGCCCGCCACGCCTCGGGTGCGCGGGCGTGGTGGTGCAGGAACGACAGCGGCAGGGCCAGCCGGTCCGGATCGGTCCCCTCCAGGCTGGCGCAGCCGATCAGCGCGTCGATCCGGTGGTGCAGCACGTAGGCGTAGATCCCCTGCCAGAGCAGCTCGACGGTGCGCTTGCTGCGGTACGGCTTGAGCACGCAGGAGCGTCCGAGTTCCAGCAGGCGCCGGTGCCCCTGCGCCGCCAGGATCGGCTCCAGGTCGTACTCGCCCTCGGAGTAGAAGCCGGCATGGCGCTCGGCCACCTCGCCGCGCAGCAATCTGTAGGTGCCGACCACCTTGGGCCGGTGCTCGACGAACGGTTTCTTCCGCCGGGGCGCGGCATGGTCGAGGACGAGGAGATGGTCGCAGAGCGCGTCGTAGGCGTCGGCGTCACGTCGCGACAAGGCCGAAAGACCCGTCGGGATCGCCGCCATTTCTTCGTAGAACACCTTGAACCGGAGGCGCTGCGCGCGCCGGATTTCGGATTTCTTCGAAGCTAGCCGGACCTCGAGGTTGCCGATCCGGCCGAGGCTGCGCCCCTCGAACGGCTCCGGCAGGCGGATCGCCCGCTCGCCCGACAGGATGTCGGCGATGGCCGCCGGCTCCGCCTGGACGAGCGCGTGGCGCCGACGCAGCTTCGCGATCGGCGCGCCGACCCCCCATTGCACGCCCTTGTGCCAGCCGGCTCCGAGCGCGCTGTAGGCTCCGCGGGCGAGATTGGCGACCATGGTCGGGTTCACTCCGGGCGCACGACCGTGCACCGTCGGGATGGACAGAGAGCACGAACCGCACACGCCATTATGACAGCCCCGATACGAAAGCGCCCCGGCCGGGGCCGGGGCGCTCCATCAGCGTAGCGGGTTCCGAGCCGCGACCGGATCAGGCTGCCTGCGGGACAGCGTCCTTGCGCACGTCACCCTCGATCACCGGCGCGGACGGGGTCCCGGCCGTGGCGATCTGGATGCGGCGCGGCTTCTTCGCCTCCGGGACCTCGCGGACGAGGTCGATGTGGAGGAGGCCGTTCTCCAGAGCCGCCCCGGTCACCTGGACGTGGTCGGCGAGCTGGAATCGGCGCTCGAAGGCGCGGGCCGCGATGCCCTGGTGCAGGAACTCCGCCTTGGGCTCGGCCTTGCGCTCGCCCTTCAGGGTCAGCGCATTCTCCCGCACCTCGATCGACAGGTCGGATTCGGTGAAGCCGGCGACCGCGACGGTGATGCGGTAGGCGTTTTCGCCGGTCCGCTCGATGTTGTAGGGCGGGTAGGTCGGCGCCGCCTCGGCGGTGGCGAACTGATCGAGGGCGGAGAACAGTCGGTCGAAGCCGACGGTGGAACGATACAGGGGAGCGAGATCGAACTGACGCATGACATATCCTCGTATGAGCAACATGCAGAATCGGTCCGCCCGATGGGCCGGACCCGTCTTTCGTGCCGCCTGACGGCCGGCACAGACGGGATATCGGGGGGCAAAAAACGGGGTTCAAGACCTCCGGACGGGCCCGGATGCGAGTTTTTTCCGCTACGGTGACGCTTGCATGCGGACCCGGCATGCGGACGGACTGAGGTTGGCCCGTGAGACGGTTGGACGGCGATATCGGACGGGAGCCGCCGCTCCTGACCTTGCGCGGCACGCCGGACAATCCGGTGCCGCCGGGCGGCACCCTGATCGCGGTCGGCACCCGCGACGACTGCACCCTGCGGGCCGCCTACTGGCAGGCCACGACCCGGACCTGCCGGGGCACGGTCTGCCTGCTCCAGGGACGGGCCGAATTCATCGAGAAGTACTACGAGACCATCCGCGACCTGCGGGCGCGGGGCTTCGCCGTGGTGGCGTTCGACTGGCGTGGCCAGGGCGAGTCGGACCGGCGGGTCGACGACCCGCACAAGGGCCATGTCGGCCGCTTCGACGATTACCGTCTCGACCTGCGGGCGGTGGCCGAAACGGTGCTGGTGCCGCTGATGCCGGAGCCGCATGTCGGCCTGGCGCATTCGATGGGCGGCTGCGTCGCCCTGATCGGAGCGCTCGACGGCTGGCTGCCGTTCCGGCGCCTGGTGACGGTGGCGCCGATGCTGTCGGTCCGGATGGTGCGCTGGCCCGCCGGGGCGGCGTTCCTGTCGCGGGCCCTGCACCGGATCGGGCTGGGCGATCGCTACATCCCGCTGGGCAAGCCGGTCTCGATCGCCACCAAGCCCTATGCCGGCAACCGGCTGTCGCGGGATCCCGCGCGCTACGCCCGCAACGCGGCGGCGGCCCGGCAGGTCTGCGGGACCCTGGACACCGAGCGGTTCGCGGCGCGGCTGAAGGCCGGCCACATCCTGGTCCTGCCGGATTCCCGGCACGAGATCCTGAGCGAGCGCGACGCCATCCGGCAGGATTTCTGGGCGGCCTTCGACGCCTTCGTGCCGGGCTCGCCCCTGCCCTCGCACAATGAGGTGGAGGCGCACCAGGCTGTGCCAGTGGCCTGAGCGGTTGCGGCCTCCCCGTCATAGCGGGATCCCAAAGGGCTCAGCCCTTTGGCGGGGTATCGGGGCGGAGCCCCGATGCGCCAGGGCTCTGCCCTGGACCCGCAAAAGGTCCAATACCTTTTGAAACCGGGACTTTTGCGGAGCGGACCGAGGGTGGGCCTCAGCCTCCCAACGCAGGGTCGATGTCCCGCGGTCGCACGAACCTCTCCAGCCGCCCCTGCCCCGGGGCGATCGCCGACCAGGCCGCGGCGTCGAACGCGATCACCGCGTAGGCGGCGGTCGGGAATTCCGTGGCGAGGCGCGTGCGTTCCTTGCGTGGCCCCTCCCCGGCCAGGGTCGCGGCGAGGTCGCCCAGGCCGGGATTGTGGCCGACGACGATCACGGTTTCCGCGCTGTCCGGCGCCCCCCGGATCAGCCCTAGAATCCGCTCGGCCGGCGCTTCGTAGATCTCGCGGTGATACCGCGTCTCGGGCGCGCCGAGGGCGGCCGAGACCGCATCCCAGGTCTCGCGGGTGCGGGTCGCCGTCGAGACGAGGGCCAGGTCCGGCCGGAGGCCCTCCTGGGCGATGTGGCCGCCGACTGCC
>NZ_VRVD01000279.1:0-6089 GCF_008040015.1 Methylobacterium sp. WL18
GAGAACGCCCGCGACGTCGCCGCCGCCCGCCAGGCCGGCCAGAGCGCCGCCCTGATCGACCGGCTCGCCCTCGATGCCGGCCGCGTCGCGGCGATCGCGGATTCCGTCGATAAGGTCGGCTCCCTGGCCGATCCGGTCGGGCGCCAGCTCGCCGCGATCGAGCGGCCGAACGGCCTGCTGATCGAGCGTATCGCGGTGCCGCTCGGCGTGATCGGCGTGATTTTCGAGAGCCGCCCCAACGTCACAGCGGATGCCGGCGCACTCTGCCTCAAGGCCGGCAACGCCGCGATCCTGCGCGCCGGCTCGGACAGCCATCGCAGTGCCATGGCCATCGCGAAGGCGATGAGCGAGGGCTTGGCCGAGGCCGGCCTGCCGGCCGACGCGATCCAGTTGGTCCCGACCCGGGACCGTGCCGCGGTCGGGCTGATGCTCGGCGGCCTCGACGGTTGCATCGACGTGATCGTGCCCCGGGGCGGGCGCGGCCTCGTGGAGCGTGTCCAGGCCGAGGCGCGGGTGCCGGTCTTCGCCCATCTCGACGGCGTCAACCACGTCTACGTCGCGGCCGGGGCGGATCTCGACATGGCGCTGGCCGTGGTGCTCAACAGCAAGATGCGCCGGACCAGCGTCTGCGGCGCGGCCGAGACGCTGCTGGTGGATCGCGCCTGCGCGGCGACCCACCTCGCCCCCCTGGTCCGCACCCTGCTCGATGTCGGCTGCGCGGTGCGCGGCGATGCCGAGGTCCAGAATGTGGATTCCCGGGTGACCGCGGTCTCCGAGGATGACTGGCACACCGAGTATCTCGACGCGATCATCGCGGCCCGCGTGGTCGACGGGATCGACGCGGCGATCGAGCATATCGAGACCTACGGCTCGCATCACACCGACGCGATCATCACCGGCGACCGCGCCGAGGCCACGCGCTTCCTGGCGGAGGTCGATTCGGCGATCGTCACCCACAACGCCTCGACCCAGTTCGCCGACGGCGGCGAGTTCGGCTTCGGGTCCGAGATCGGCATCGCCACCGGTCGGATGCATGCCCGCGGCCCTGTGGGCGTGGAGCAGCTGACCACGTTCAAGTACCGGGTCCACGGCAGCGGCCAGATCCGCCCGTGATCCCGTCCGAGGCGATGGCCCCAGAAGTCCCGGCGTGCGGCTGACCCTGCCGCCGAGCGCTCCCGGCATGCGGATCGGCCTCTACGGCGGATCCTTCAATCCGGCCCATCGCGGCCACCGCCACGTCACCGTGACGGCGTTGCGGCGGCTCGGGCTGGATCGGGTCTGGTGGCTGGTCAGCCCGGGCAACCCGCTCAAGAGCCGGATCGCCCTGCCCTCCGTGGAAGCGCGCTGCGCGCAGGCCCGCGACATCGCCCGGCATCCGCGCATCGCTGTGACCGGCATCGAGGCGGCCCTGGGCGTGCGCTTCACGGTCCAGACCCTGCGTTACCTGACCCGCCGCTGCCCCGGGGTGCACTTCGTCTGGATCATGGGGGCGGATTCGCTCGCCACCTTCCACCGCTGGAAGGGCTTCGCGGAGATCGCGCGGCTCGTCCCCATCGCGATCATCGACCGGCCCGGCTACACGATGACGCCTCTGAGTGCCCGGGCGGCCCATCGGCTGGCGCAGGCCCGGGTGCCGGAGGCGGCGGCGCACACCCTGTCTGCGCGCGCGCCGCCGGCCTGGACGTTCCTCCACGGACCCCGATCGCCCCTGTCGTCGACCGAGATCCGCAACGAGCGCGGGGGGACTCCGGGGCCTCCGCACGCGACGCAGTTGCAATCGCCGCACGTTACCGCCAATTTCATACCGGTTCGCGTGCCCTGAGAGGGCGGCGCGGCAACACGAGGAATCAGGACGCTGCCCGAGACTATTCACACGGAGACCATCCGCACCAACGCCCCCGTTCCGGAAGAGCCCGGCATGGCGCGCTCGGACGACCTGAAGGCGCTCGCCCTCTCGTGCCTCGACGAGATGAAGGCCGAGGAGACGATCGCGATCGACCTGGCGGGGAAGACCTCGCTGGCCGACACGATGATCATCGCGTCCGGCCGGTCGCAACGCCATGTCGGCTCGATCGCCGACAAGTTCATTCAGGAAATGAAGACTCGTGGCTACGGCAACGCCCGGGTCGAGGGCATGCCGGCCTGCGACTGGGTCCTGATCGACGCCGGCGACGTGCTCGTGCACATCTTCCGTCCCGAGGTGCGCGGCTTCTACAACCTTGAGAAGATGTGGGGCGCGGACCGCCCGCTCGGACTAGCGGCGGACTAGCGGTTCGCCGACCCGCGCCGTCGTTGCGAGCGCAGCGACGCAACCCGGTGATGCGCCACCTTCGAGGACCGCGCACCGCGCTGGATTGCTTTGCTGCGCTCGCGATGACGGTGAGGCGACGTCTGTCCCGCCCACCCCCTCATCCTGAGGTGCGGCAAACCCGCCGCGAAGGAGATCTCCAGGCGTCGCGGCGATCCCCGGAAACCTCCTTCGGGGCCCGCTGACGCGGATCCCTCGGGGCGAGGGTGGGGATTGGACAGGCGTGGTCGAACCCTTTCGAACACAGCAAGAGACCCCTTCCCGTGCGCCTCGTCCTGGCAGCGATCGGCCGTCTGAAGGCCGGACCGGAGCGTGAGCTCGCGTCCCGGTATCGCGACCGCGCTGCACAGCTCGGCCGCGGCCTCGGCTTCCCCGCCTGCGACGGCGTCGAGATCGTGGAATCCCGGGCCCGCCGGGCGCCGGACCGCTGCGCCGAGGAGGCGTCCGCCCTATTGAGCCATCTGCCGCCCGGCGGAGTGCTAGTGGCCTACGACGAGCGCGGCCGCTCGGACATCGCCAGCGAAGCCCTGGCCGAGCGGATCGCCGGATGGCGCGACGCCGGCCGGCCGGCCCTGGTGGTGGCGATCGGCGGGCCGGACGGCCTCGATGCCTCAATTCGGACGAAGGCGGAGCTGATCCTGTCCTTCGGGGCTGCCACCCTGCCCCATGGACTCGTGCGCGTGCTCGCCCTGGAACAGATCTATCGCAGCCTGACCATTCTGGCCGGCCACCCGTATCATCGCGGCGAGCCGGGCTAGGGCACCGTGCGGAACGACGATGGTGCCAGGATCGGTGTCTTCCAAAGGTCGGCTCTGCGCGCCGTCCTGATGCTCGCCATCGCCGGCGTGGCGGTCCCGTCGCGGGCCGAGGATCCGGCAACGAACGCAGAATCCGAGAAAATCCAGCGCGCCAACGAGGAGCGCGACAGGCGGGCCGAGAATCTCAAGCGTGTCCAGGATGCGCTGGCCGCCAGCGCAGGTCAGCGCTCGCAGTTCGAGGGCGAGATCGCCGCCATCGGCTCGGACCGGGCCAAGCTCGACAGCGCCCTACTGGATGCCGGACGCCAGGCGCAGGCCACCGAGGACCGGCTGAGCCGCCTGGAAGAACGCCTGAAGGCGATGACCGAGAGCGAGGCCGCGATCCGCCGGTCCCTGCACGCCCGCCGCGGCATCGTCGCCGAGATCCTGGCGGCACTCCAGCGGATGGGCCGCCGCCCGCCCCCGGCCGTGCTGGTGAGCCCGGAGGACGTGCTGGCGGTCATCCGAACTTCGATGCTGCTCGGCGCCGTGGTGCCGGAGCTGCGCGGCGAGGTCGATACCCTGGCCGCGGACCTCGCCGAGATGATCCGCCTGCGCGGCCTGATCGCGCAGGACAAGGAGGGGCTGGCCAACGACCTCGCCGGCTGGGCCCGGGAACAGCAGCGCCTGCAGGCGCTCCTCACCGCCCGGCGCGCCCGGCAGGCGGAGGTCGAGAGCGGCCTGACCGCGGAGCGCAAGCGCGCGGCCGAGCTCGGCGCCCAGGCGAAATCCCTCAAGGACCTGCTCGACCGAACCGAGGCCGAGGTCGCCGCGACCCGGCGTTCCGCCGACGAGGCCAAGGCGGCCGCCGAGCGCGAGGCCCGGGTGACGCAGGAACGTTTCGCCGCGGCCGGATTCCGGGATCCGGCGCGCCTGGCCCCGAAGGTGCATTTCGCGGAGGCGCGGGGCGAAGTGCCGCGGCCGGTGAGCGGGCGGCTGGCGCGGGGCTTCAACCAGCCCGACGGCAACGGCGGGATCACCCGGGGCGTCTCCTTCACGACGCGGCCGAAGGCGCTGGTCTCCTCACCGGCCGACGGCTGGGTCAAGTTCGCGGGGCCGTTCCGGTCCTATGGGCGTCTCTTGATCATCGACGCGGGCGACGGCTACTATCTTCTGCTGGCGGGGATGGATCAGATTAGCGTAGAGGTCGGCCAGTTCGTTCTTGCGGGTGAGCCGGTGGGCAGCATGGGCGAGGGTGGCGCGGGCCCGTCGGGGTCCGAGGGCGATCCATCGCTGTACGTCGAGTTCAAGAAGGACGGCGGCTCCGTCGATCCGGAGCCGTGGTGGGCGAAGAGCCCCAGTGACAAGATACTTGGCGAGAAGGTTCGCGGCTGATGCGCAAGACGTCCCTGATCATGCTCGGCGCCTTCCTGGGTGCCGGCACCTCCATGGTGGCGACCCAGACCGACTTCCTGTCGGGACCGCGGGCCGTGGCCGCTTCCGCCGAGACCTATCGCCAGCTGAGCCTGTTCGGCGACGTCTTCGAGAAGGTCCGCACCGACTACGTCGAGAAGCCCGACGAATCGAAGATGATCGAGGCGGCCGTCAACGGCATGCTGACCTCGCTCGACCCGCATTCGAGCTACATGGACGCCAAGGCGTTCCGTGACATGCAGACCACCACCCGCGGCGAGTTCGGCGGGCTTGGCATCGAGGTCACCATGGAGGACGGCCTGATCAAGGTCGTCACGCCGATCGACGACACTCCCGCCGCCAAGGCGGGCCTGCTGGCCAACGACATCATCACCCAGATCGACGACGACCAGGTCCAGGGCCTGACCCTGAACCAGGCGGTCGACAAGATGCGCGGCCCGGTGAACTCGGCCGTGAAGCTCAAGATCTCCCGCAAGGAGTCGAAGGACCCGATCGACGTCACGCTCACCCGCGACGTGATCAAGATCAAGCCGGTGCGCTCGAAGGTGGAGGGCGGCGACGTCGCCTACATCCGCCTGACCCAGTTCAACGAGCAGACCTTCGACGGCATGCGGGCGGCGATCGACAAGCTCTCGAGCGAGATCGGGGCCGACAAGCTCAAGGGCTACGTGGTCGACCTACGCAACAACCCAGGCGGCCTGCTTGACCAGGCCGTGATGGTCTCGGACGGCTTCCTCGACCGCGGCGAGATCGTCTCAACCCGCGGCCGCAACCCGGACGAGACCCAGCGGTTCTCGGCCAAGGCCGGCGACCTGACCAAGGGCAAGCCGGTGGTGGTGTTGGTGAACGGCGGCTCGGCCTCGGCCTCCGAGATCGTGGCCGGCGCCCTGCAGGACCACAAGCGCGCGACCATCATGGGCACGCGCTCCTTCGGCAAGGGCTCGGTGCAGTCGATCATTCCGCTCGGCGGCTCCGGCGCCCTGCGGCTGACCACGGCGCGTTACTACACGCCGTCGGGCCGCTCGATCCAGGCCAAGGGCATCGAGCCCGACATCGAGGTTCTGCAGGACGTGCCCGACGAGCTGAAGGGCAAGGACGAGACCAAGGGCGAGGCCGGGCTGAAGGGCCACCTGAAGCAGAAGGATACCGACGAGCGCGGCGGTTCCTCCGCCTACATCCCGCCGGACCCCGCCAAGGACAAGCAGCTCCTGTCGGCCATCGACTTCCTGCACGGCATCCAGAAGGGCGCCGCCAACAGCGGCACCCCCGCCCAGCAGCAGAAGCCCAGCCTGCCGAACTGATTTCTGTTCACCGACCAAGACCAAAACACCCCGCCCGGCAGGCCAGCCGGGCGGGGTTTTTCGTGTCGAACAGCGATGTTAGCGGAAGATTAACCATACCGACGGGCAATACGTGATGGGATTCGCGCCGCTGCTATCGGGCGTGGGACGCGATTCCGCATCGAGTGCCGCTTGACCGAGTCCACCGACGATATCCTCACGCGCCCCCTCGGGGTGCCGGAGGCGCAGGCGCCGGAGCGGCCCCAGGGTCGGTTCGCACGCCTCGTCGCGCCGCTGCGCCGGCCGAGGATCGCCGCGGGGGCGCTCGCC
>NZ_VRVD01000027.1:0-24479 GCF_008040015.1 Methylobacterium sp. WL18
GCCTACCTCGCCGACGTCATCACCCGCATCGTCGAGGGCCACCCGCAGCGCCATCTCGACGATCTGCTGCCATGGGCCTACCCGGCCATGCCAGCCCTCAGAGCCGTGGCCTGAAAACAGCGCTTACCTTCAATCACCGCCTCGACCAGGAGCTGAAGGTCGCTGAGGCGACCGGCCGGAAGCTCGCGGTGCTCTGCCTCGACCTCGATCGGTTCAAGGAGGTCAACGATCTCTTCGGTCACGCGGCCGGTGACACCATGCTGGTCACCGTCGCCCGCTCCGTCACGACACTACTCGACGAGACGCAGTTGATGGCCCGTCTTGGCGGCGACGAGTTCGCGATCCTGATGCCCTGCGAGCAAGCGGTCGCAGCCGGGCGCCTGGCCGAGCAGGTCCTGGAAGCGCTGCGCAGCAGCAGCGCCGATGCCACCGGTCCGATGATCGCCACCAGCATCGGTATCGCGCTCTACCCGGACGACGCGGATGAGCGCGCGCTGCTCCTGAGCTATGCCGACACGGCGCTCTACAAAGCCAAGGCCGAGGGTCGAGGCACTTACCGTTTCTTTGAAGCCAAGCTGGGTACGCAGGTTCGAGAGCGGCGCCTCCTCGAACACGACATGCGCCACGCCGTGGCCCGCGGCGAGATGCACCTCGTCTACCAGCCGCAGACCGACGTGCAGACCGGTACCGTACTCGGCTTCGAGGTGCTGCTGCGTTGGCAGCATCCCCAGCGCGGTCCAGTTTCGCCCGGCGTGTTCATCCCGATCGCGGAGGAGAGCAGCGCGATCCTGCAGATCGGCGAGTGGGTGTTGCGGGAAGCTTGCCGTGAGGCGACGAGCTGGCCGAACCCACTCACGATCGCCGTCAACGTCTCCGGCGTGCAGCTACACGCGCCGCACTTCGCCCAGCTCGTTCACGAAGTCCTGTTCCAGACTGGGCTAAAGCCCAATCGCTTGGAGATCGAGATCACCGAAACGGCACTCATCCGTGATCCTGGTCGGGCCCAGTCCACCCTGCGCCAGCTGAAGGCTCTCGGAGTCCGCATCGCGATGGACGATTTCGGGACCGGTTACTCGTCCCTGTCGAACTTACGCGCCTACCCGTTCGACAAGATCAAGATCGACGGCTCTTTCATCCGCGCGGTCGATGGCAACGAACAGACGGCCGCGATCGTGCGCTCGGTTCTCGGGCTCGGCCGCGGTCTGGGACTTCCGGTACTCGCCGAGGGAGTCGAGACGCAAGCGGAGCTGAGCTTCCTGGCAGGCGAGAACTGCCAATCGGCACAGGGCTACCTGATGGGTCGACCCGCTGCGATCAAGACCTTCACTGAGCACACGCATGGAGTCCGATCTGATAGCGACCGTCACGCCCTGGTAGCCTAGCGCAGTTTCAAATGCGTCGCGGCGGAGAGCAGCACGAGGCCGTAGGTTCTAAGCGTGTGAGCCAGAACTCAGAATGTCGACGAATGGTGAGCCATCTCGCGCTAATCACGGATGCCCCGCGCCTTGGCGAGTGCCCTGTACGCGCCCTCAGCGCGGTCGACGCCTGCCGTATGCACAACCTCGACCAGGCGATAGCTTCGATCTGGAAGTTTTATGCAGCGCTGATCGACCGGCAGCCCTACCGGCCACTCCTGCCTGCGAAAGCACTCGCGATCATGAACGATATGGTAGGGCCAATCGCCTGCTCGCCCGGGGGTGCTTACTGTCCTGTCGCTGCGGCGATCGATGCATGAGCGATCGTCGAGCCGCCGCTCGGCACCCCGTCGTCGTTCCCACTCTGTGCCTTCGCGGCGACGGATCCGAGTTCCACGCGGTCACTGTGGACATCTCGTCTGAAGGGTTGAGACTGCGATCAGCGACGCTGCCGGTGGTCGACGAGCGTTTGATCTGCAACATCCGTGACATTGGATCCGTTCAGGTTCGTGTCGTGTGGGCGGGGAGTTGCGACTTTGCCGTGCGCGTCATCGGCACGACCCCTTCACCCGGCGACGTGGCGCGACGCTTTATCGAGCTGGCGCGCCGGCAAGCGAAGTTGTCCGAGGTCGTGCGGGTCCACCGACGGATCAATCCAGAGCGCACAGCCGTAGAGGTCGAACTGGCGGATAGTCGGCGCGTGCCGGCGCAGATCCTGAACCTGTCGGCCTCGGGCGTGGCGCTGTCATTGGATTTTGCTCCAGCGCTGGGCGAAATAATCCGAGTTGGGCGACGTCAGGCGACAGTCGCGCGTCGAATTGAGCGAGGCGTCGGCGCGGCCTTTCTCGAACCGCTCGAGGACGCGGCGGTCGGCGAGCACACTGTGCTTTGAAGCGCGGTGTTTAGACCGTCGCGTACAGATCAGCGACCGTGATCCATGCCGTCAATGATCACGATTAAATCCGAACTTCGCGGATACTTAGAGCCGCTCATATGTGAATGGCGCGGCGGCAAGGCCGTGACGCTAAACATCTGCTTTGGGGAGGGCAGCAGAGACTCCTCGAATGACTGAGATGGGCGCGTAGCCGAATGTCCGGTTTCGGGCGACGTCGCAACATCAGCTCTCAGAGCTTCAGGAGCCGCGCGGGCGGGCGGCGCGAGCAATGCGACTGGCTGGCAACGCCCTAAATGCCACTCTTGGCCTTTTACGCCGCAGAGTCGCAGCAGGTGATTTGTAATGACCTGCTGGGCTTCGTTTTAACGCAGTTTTCGTAAGGACTTGTCGGAACGATGCGGTCGAGGCTCGGCAGCTCGCGTAACACAAGCGTAACATGAACACTCGAAGTCCACAGCTGTGCTCGGTTGAATAGACGCGGTGGCCGCCCATCCTTGATCGAAGCCTAATTCGCGGCGGAGACCAGCGCACAGCGCGCGGCCCTCGCTCGTGTCTTTGGTCGGGCTCGCGCGATGCCAGCCCTCACCTGCCTCTGCTGCTCGACGGACTGGAGCACTTTCAGAGCGATTGGGACAGCGCGACTTTCCCCAAGGACTTCAGGTCCATCGGTCTGCGCTCGCGATTCTCGCTCGGGCCGCTACGCGCGACATTCCGCTACGTATTGGGGCGGCAAGCGCTGTACCAAATCGCGAACGCGATCGCGAGCCTCGACAGCGGCACGTTGGACGCCTTGGTTCAGCAGCTCGAAGCTACTGACAGCATGAAGGCGCGGATCGAGTTCGTCAGAGTGCTGGGCGAACTTGGCCCCACTGCTGTGCCAGCAGTTGATTACCTTGCGGCCGTTGCGAGTTCCAGCGTCCGCACGCTGGTTAGGGAGGTGGCCGAAGCCTTGCGGAGAATCGGAGTTCCCGCCGGCTTGCTCACCACGATCCAGACGGCAGCTGTCATCGCGAGTGCCGAAGGGCGCCCGAACGTCGGGCGCCGTCGCAGAGACCCGCCGGACCACTACGGTGTCGACGACAGGAACAGCGAGGAGCATGACGCAGACGTTGTCGATCAAGTCCCATGGATGCGTTGCACGATCTGACCGACTGAGGATTCGGGACGCTTTATCAACCTTGGCACCTGGAGGGGCATGTTTTGCTGGTCCGTTGTGCGGTCGGACCGCGGTTAGTCCCTCGTAGATGAATGTGTTTTGCAGCTCAGGGGTTTAGCCTGCTGATGGTGCCGAGGAAAGGACTCGCCAATCCTGGAACTAAGTCATTGATTCCATTAAGACGTTCGGGCCGCCGATCGCCATTTTGTATCACGGTCCTGTATCACGAAAGGCAGTCGCCTCCCGCTATTGTGTCTAACGAGTCTGATCACCACAGCGAGGCAAATCGTCTGACCGGTAACCTAACGGAGGCTGTCGATTTCGTTGAGCAACTGCGCCCAACCGTTTTCCAGCTCTGTTATTGTTTGCAATCTATTGTAAATGTCTCCGTGCATTTTGATGTGGTAGTGCGTTGCGAGGCGTCGTGCCCCCATGTCAAAACCCCCGGCGCGAACGACGCCGAATGTTCCTCTATAAAAGAATGAGCGATAGGTAGAGCTTCTGGTCCCCCAAGGATGTCCCCCGGCAGCACGCACGTAGATACGGCAGCTTATTCCGCGTTGTGCTCGAGTCACCAGAACTAGATCAAACAGCCGAGCGACTTTCTCTCGCATCTCGTCGGATTTGGCTGAACTCGTTTTGTCCTTACACTCGTATGCTGCAACCGGCAGTCCTTCTGGGCGCCCTCCCCCGTGTGTCCTCAACGTCGATGCGACTGTTCCAGGCAGGACAGATATATCGCACTCATGCGTCGCGGTGCTGCGCCCCAGCCATTGAAGGCTGCCATGCAGTTCGAGCGTCAGACCATCCCGATGTCGTCGCAGGAGTACGTGGCATCTACCCGTAGGATGGGACGGCGGGATACCGGACTGTCCTACTGGGAGGTCGAAGCTAGCGCCTATTGGCACAGGGGTTTCATCTGCGCGCCGCAGGCTTACGTCCCAGTGGGTGGAACTGCGGGCCTTCTCAGCTAACCTCATCAGCACCCAGGCCTCGAGCGCCTTGCCTTGGCTATTCGGCACCGCTGCCACACCATGCGCGACACGATATCGCGCTAATATGCCTCGAAGTTCGGTTGCGAGTGCTAAATCCAACGGCATGGGCTATGCGATCTCGCGAGCAATGGAACCAAGAACTCGTGCGAGTTCGTCTGCGTCTGTTTGGTCTCCCGGCGCTGACTTCCGTGCTAACCTGGGTGGGTCGCCGTCTTCCGTCGGAATGAAAGTGATAGATATCGGTTCTGCTCGCTCTACGAGTCCCGAGAAGGATTGGATGCTCCCGGCAAGCCGTTCTGCCTCAGCGAGTCGACGAACGGGCTCTACCAGACGAAGCCTCAGGAAGCGCATTGCGAATCCCAATTGCTCATCCTCGGGGATGGCCTGGCGGCGAATTGGGGGATCAGCCTGCGGATCAAGAGCATCAGCTTGCTCTAACGGTGCGCCATAGTCCCCTGGCTCCGGAAGCTCCCGACCAAGTCCGATCTCGGTAAGCAGTTCTCCGGCGAGTGCTTCGAATCCTTCTTCGTTCAGGATCCCGACCAATTCCATGATATCTGGGTTCACCGCCATGTAGCATCTCCTATAACGGATTCCGGTGCTCAGCCGGCTAGAACTCTATGGGGCGTCATCGAGCGTAAGCGGGTTGCACGTCTTTCGAAGGCGTATCTGATGCTCGGCGTCGAACGATGTCCGCGATTCGCAGGGCGAACACGAAGCCAGAGCTTACTGTTCGAAAAATTGCTCACCGTTTGGGCTATAGATTTCGCATTCACCGCCGAGATCTTCCCGGTGACCTGACCGGTATTTTGGACCGAGCCGATTGAGAGGCTACTGCATGGCGGCGGCCAAGGGTAGCCGGAAGGCCAGATCGGGGTAGCTGACGGGCGCGGGCGGCCGATAGCCCAGCGACGAATGCGGTCGAACGCGGTTGTAGGTGGTTTGCCATAGACCGATCACGATCTGCGCTTCCTTCAGCGAGTAGAAGATCTCCTGGCGTAGACACTCGTCACGAAGCTTGCCGTTGAGGCTCTCGCAATAGCCGTTCTCCCACGGTGATCCTGGCGCAATGTACTGGATCTGTGAGCCAGCTTTGGCGACCCATTTGCGCAACGCCTTGGAGATTATCTCTGGGCCATTGTCGCAGCGGATGTGCTCCGGGATGCCGTGCAGGCACATCGCCTCCGCCAACGCCTCGACCACGCCGACGCTGTTGATGCGTCGCGCCACCTTCAGCGCGAGGCAGGCCCGGCTGTGCTCGTCGATCAGCGTCAGGATGCGCAGGCTCCGCCCGTCGTGCGTCTTCGCCTGCACGAAGTCGAAGCTCCAGACTTGGTTACGGTGAAGCGGTCGTAGCCGCACGCAGGAGCCGTCGTTCAGCCATAGGCGGCTACGGGGTCGGTGCTTCTGCGGGACCTTTACCCCCTCGCGACGCCAGATGCGTTGAACCCGATCCTTGCCCACCTGCCACCCCGCTGCTTGCAGCAGCGCGGTGACGCGGCGATAGCCGTAGCGTCCGTACTCGGACGCCAGGGCGATGATGGCACGGGTCAGCGCATCCTCGTCGGCCGGCACGGTGGGCACGTAGCGTTGCGTGCCCCGGTGCTGGCCGATGATCCGGCAGGCGTGACGTTCCGAGAGGCCGTACTTCTCTCGGATGCCGTCCACCGCCTGCCGGCGTCGTTCGGGGGCTACAGGTTTCCTGAGGCGACGTCCGCCAGCACCTGCTTCTCCAAGGACAGGTCAGCTACCAGCCGCCGCAACCGAGCGTTCTCGCGTTCCAGATCCTTCATCTTCCTGGCCTGGTCGACCTGGAGGCCGCCGTACTCCTTGCGCCAGCGGTAATAGCTCTGCTCAGAGATCTCCGCCTCTTTGCACGCCAGGGCCAAACTTTTGCCCTGTGCTGTCTGCACCTCGATCTGGCGCAGCTTCAGCACGACCTGCTCCGCACTCGTCTTCTGACCTCGCCGCATCTCCGACTCCTTCGGTCCTGGCTGATCCTCTCAATCAGCCCGGTCCAAAGCCAGCCGGTCAGGTCACAGCCATGCGAACTGTCTCTTTGTCCATAACATCACCCAGCTTGGCCTTATGTTCGCACAGAGTGGCTTTCGCTGTCACTTGGCAGTTAGGGCGTTTTCATGCCGTCCGGCCGCATCTGCCTTAAGCCACTTGCCCGCCCCCGTCGCTCGGATCTGAGTAGGGCACACCGAAGGCCCGACTGTACTCCTATGCAGGCCCTCACCTACTCGGCAGCAACCATAAGCTCAGCACTGTCGTTCGGCGTTAAAGCCTCAGAAACGAGAGCCTCAAGGAGGCGGCTTCGCGCCTCATCACCAGCACGAAGGCATCCCTCTAGCCTGTCGCATAGCGCCATCAGCTCGTCGACCTTGGCGACGATGCGGTGCTGTTCGGCAAGCGGTGGGAGTGCGATCGGAATGCTGTTCATCTTCGCTTGGTTCATCTTGGGCTGCGCAGCCCCCGTCACATATGGCTTCAGGTCAATTGCATTGATGAATAGCTCCACATACCGCAAGAATGCCTCGGAAAGACCATCTAAGACATGTGCGTGATTGTTCACCCAGTATTTTCCCCGTGCAATAAAGGCGATCGGGGTCGACCTATTGACCAGATTCGCACCGTCTTCCCCAATCAGAAGCAACGGCTTATCAAATATGAAACTATCAATTTTGTCGATAACTCCAGAAGCTCCATAATAATCGTAGACCTTTGCCCTTTGCTCACGCTCTTCGCGCGATACGGGTATGCGCTCGCCGTCGCGGGAGATCATTATGTCTCCAAACGATACCCAAGCCCAGTTTGATGGCAGTGGAAATGGGACTACGTCAGCAACCAATGGCTTGATCTGTGTAGCACGGCGGTCGCGTGCAGAGACTGCCCTCTCGGCCTTGTCTGCAGCGATCTGCTTCAGCAGTTCCGACACCGTTTCGTTGTTTGGGTCCTGCGCCACGAGTTTGCCGCGCACGGCGAGGTTGAGCAGGGTCTGGCGTACCGCCTTAATCTGGCTGGCGCGCGTGGTAAGCGCCGGCAATGCGTCTAGGACGCAGCGGGCGTCGGCCTGGAAGGTCTCGGGATTTGGTGTGTCTAGACGCGCTAGGCTTGCCGTAGTTAGCTGATCGCGCACAGCTTCGCGGCTTGTATGCGCCTCCTCTATCTCATTGCAGAGAGTCATTAGTTCGTCGACCTTCGCGACGATCCGAAGCTGTTCGGCAAGCGGGGGGACGCACAACACCAGTTCATATGCGTCGGACCGACTGAGACCAGGCTTCACACCCTTGCCAAGCCTCGCCAAGTCAAGTGATGCGAGTGCATGGAGTAAAAATTTTATCGAAAAGTACGATGGAGGCTCGACATAGTAGGCCACGTCGGTAGTCCAGGAGGGCCCGTTACAGAGATTCAATGCACCCGCCGATCCCTTGCGGCCTACAATGATGGATGGGCAAGATGCCAGCGCCTCTATTGTGAAGCCAACGACTCCATTGGAACCAAATACAGGGACGCGGCCTTGATTGCCTCTCTCGCTGGACTTCAGACCCTTTCCGTACTGAAAACTCAAGAGAGTCCCGACCTTCGCTCTGTGCCATCCTTTCGGCAAATCGGCTTGGTCAACCCTCTCGTGCTCAACACGCTCCAGCAACTCTGGCGCTGGCTCGTCAGCGGCATTCTGCGGCACCAGCTTGCCTCGCACAGCCAGATCGAGAATGAAGCGACGCAGACGAGCCATCGCGTCAGGAGCGTCGGCAACACGCTCGTAGTGCGCCAGCAGTCGTTCCGCGTTCATCGGGTCAACGCCTCGGCAAGGATCGTCTTCAGCCGGTCGCGATAGCCCGCTGTCTCGGCCTCGGCGCGAGCAAGATCGGCTAAAAGCGCGCCCGGATCGCCGTGATCGTCAGCTGCCGCGTGAGGATTCTTGCAGTCCAGATTGTAGCCGCGCGCCTTCACCTCATCGGCGCTTGCCTTCCAGGCCTGCGGGGTCTGCACTCGACCCTTCCGGTCCTTGCCGCCCCACCAGTCCATGCAGCTTTGTAGATGCTCCAGCCGGATTGGCTTCGTCATCGAATAAGCCTTCTGGCCTTCGGGAACTCGATGCTCGTAGAACCAGATGTCCCTCGTGGGCGCACCCTTCTCGAAGAAGAGCAGGTTCGTACCGATAGAGGCATACGGCTTAAACACAGAGTTCGGCAGCCGAACGATTGTGTGGAGGTTACACTCCTCCATTAGATGCTCCTTGAGCTTTGCCTTGATACCCTCACCAAACAGCGTACCGTCTGGCAGCACAACAGCTGCGCGTCCGCCGGGCTTCAGCAGCCGGACGATAAGTGCGAGGAAAAGGTCCGCCGTCTCCTTGGTACGAAATGTCGGGAAATTGTTCTCGATACCGTCTTCCTCGCGGCCGCCGAAGGGCGGGTTGGTTACGACGATATCGACGCGCTCGTCCTTGCCCCAGCTGATGAGCGGACGGGCCAGCGTATTGTCGTGACGGACGAAGCTCGGGTCCTCGACGCTGTGCAACAACATGTTGGTGACGCAGAGCATGTGAGGAAGCGGCTTCTTCTCGACGGCTCGAAGGCCATTTTGAAGGAGCCACTCGTCAGAGGTCTTTTTTACGTAACGATCGCGCATGTGGCGGATCGCGCAGGTAAGAAAGCCGCCAGTGCCGCAAGCCGGATCGAAGAGCGTCTCTCCGGGCCGCGGATCAATTCGATCAATCATGAATGCGGTTACGGCGCGAGGGGTGTAATACTCACCTGCGTTTCCTGCAGACTGGAGATCGTTCAGAATCTGCTCGTAAATATCACCGAAATGCTGGCGCTCAGCGAGGTCATTGAAATCGACGGCCGATATCTTGTTAACAATTTGTCGGATAAGCTGACCGGACTTCATATAATTATAGGCGTCTTCGAATACGTCTCGAACGACACGACGGCGGTCTACATCTTGACCTGTCAGCGCCAAGTTCTTCAACGCTGGGAACAGCTCCCCGTTGATGAACGCGAGAAGTCGGTCACCTGTGATGCCTTCGGGATCCGAAGCCCAATTGCGCCACTGCAACTTAACCGGGATGGGGGATTGATAGCTGTCCTGTGTGAGCTCCAGCTCCTGGTCTTGGTCATCGATGATTTTGAGGAAGAACATCCAGCATAACTGGCTGATGCGCTGTGCGTCGCCATCGATGCCAGTGTCCTGACGCATGATGTCCTGCACGGACTTAACAATATTTCGGACCGACATGCTCACGCGACTTCCTGATACATGGCCGCTTGCAGCTCGTGCACGGCGTTCTCAAAATCAGCCCTGGTGCCGAACGCTCTTACAAGTTCGACGACGGTGCCTATGGATTTGAATGGTGTGATTTTCAGGACGTTGGTGTCGTCCAGTGTGAGCACACCCTCGTCTTGGTATTTAGAGAGTAGCGCATCGAGCACGGCGCGAGCCTTTCCGCCATACTTAGTGAACACGTCACGCTTCTTGACCTGCTCTGCTCGTTCACGCCGCGTAAGTGGCTTGGCGTCGAAGGCGACGTGACAAATGAGGTCGAACGCATCGAGGTTCTTGCCGAGCTCGTCGGCGATGATGTCGAGAGGCAAACCCTCGGCCGCTAGCTCATCGACCACGGCTTGCTTCCGATCTGCAGCCTTCCATCGCTTCAGGAAGTCATCAAGACTGGCGAACCGCTTCTTGAGTGCAGTCTTGGTGAAATCCCGCAAAGTCTCGGTGACGAGCTTACCGTGTTCGTCGAGGTACTCAACGCGCTCTGCGACAACCTTCGCTCCGATCCCATCGACATAGATCTTGCCGGTGTGACCGCCGCCAGTGGTGTGAGTGGTCGACGGGTCGTTATCGCTTCCTCCACCGTCAGGCGTAGTTTGCGGGTCGGCATCGGGGAGTGGCTGCGGGTCGTCCGGTGGAGTAACAGGGTCGTCGAACCCGGGCACGTAGATTTGCACGGGATCGCCATCGAACTCGGGATCGGCAAAGTGGCTTGTCGCTGCCCTGAAATCGATGAGCGTGAAAAATAGCTTGTTCGTATCTTCGTGGACGCGCGTTCCTCGGCCCACAATCTGCTTGAATTCGGTCATGGATCCCACGGCGCGGTCGAGCGCAATGAGCCGACAAGTCTGAGCGTCTACCCCAGTCGAGAGGAGTTTGGACGTGGTGACTATCACTGGGTACTTCGACTCGGGATCGATGAAATTGCCAAGCTGGTCCTGGCCCTCTTTATCACTCCCGGTGATCCGCATGACGTAGCGGTGATTTGCGTCACACAGATCCTTGTTCTCGTTCACGAGGGCTTGGCGCATGCGGGCGGCATGCTCCTCGTCGACGCAGAACACGATGGTTTTCTGGAAGCGGTTGCCGCTCTCCTTAAGGAACTCCGTGACCTTCTTTGCGGTCAATCTCGTCCGATCGTCGAGCACCAACGTGCGGTCAAAATCCTTCGCATTGTAGATGCGATCCTCGACGTCGTTGCCCTCACGGTCGAGCTGACCCTTCTCCGGCCGGTAGCCCTCAACATCGCGGTCGATATGGACCTTCACGACCTTGTATGGCGCGAGAAAGCCGTCCTCGATGCCCTGTCGCAGCGAGTACGTGAAGACCGGCGCGCCGAAGTAGTCGGTGTTTGAGACGTAAGCGGTCTCTTTCGGTGTCGCCGTCAGGCCGATCTGCGTTGCCGTAGTGAAGTGGTCGAGGATCTCTCGCCAAGCCGAGTCTGCCGCAGCGCTGCCGCGATGGCACTCGTCGATGACGATCAAGTCAAAGAAGTCCGGCGAGAACTCCTTGAAGAGCTTCTGCTTCTCTTCCGGCCCCGTGATGGCTTGGTAGAGGCCAAGATAGATC
Organism: Methylobacterium sp. WL18; assembly: GCF_008040015.1. Classification (NCBI taxonomy): domain Bacteria; kingdom Pseudomonadati; phylum Pseudomonadota; class Alphaproteobacteria; order Hyphomicrobiales; family Methylobacteriaceae; genus Methylobacterium; species Methylobacterium sp. WL18. Next base: position 11,320 of record NZ_VRVD01000027.1, read on the forward strand.
TCATAGGCCGTGTCGATGCGGCGTTTGTTGTCCAGCGCTATGGCCACATCAGCCTTGGTGCCGTCGCTCTTCTCAATCGTCTTCGAGCGGGTTGAGAGCTTCGCCATAGCGGGGCCGAACGGCCGAAAGTCGTTGACCATCGTCTGATCGATCAGCACGTTGCGATCGGCTAGGAACAGAATGCGCTTCTTGCGGCCTGCCTTCCACAACCGCCAGATGATCTGGAAGGCGGTGTATGTCTTGCCCGTGCCGGTCGCCATCACAAGCAGCACGCGATCTTTGCCGCTGGCGACAGCTTCGATCGCCGCGTTGACGGCGTTCACTTGGTAGTAGCGCGGGGATTTCTTACTGCCGTCGTCGTAGTAGGCCTGCAGGACGAGCTCTTCACCTTCGAGGGTTAAGCCCTTCCATGCGCGATAACGGGCCCACAACTCGTCGGGGGATGGAAAAGCATCCAGACCAAGGTTGCTCTCTGTTGGGCTACTCGCGCCCGTCCAATCGTGGAAAAGGAAGCCGTCGCCATTCGACGAGAAGACAAACGGCACATTCAGCGTTTCGGCGTATCCAAGTGCCTGCTGTATGCCGTCGCCGACGCTGTGCTTATTATCCTTAGCCTCGATGAGAGCCAAGGGTATGTTGGGCTTGAAATAGAGAACGTAGTCGGCGCGCTTGGATTTCCCGCGCGTCACGAGCTTGCCGCGGACGGTGATGCGCCCCTTAGTGAACGTGACCTCCTCGCGAATCTGCGAGGCGATATCCCACCCAGCTTTCTCAAGCGCGGGCGTGATGAACTTCGTGCAGATGTCTCGCTCGCTGAGCGACCACTTGTCCATCGCAGAGTCCGACTGGCCCGCTGAAGCTTGGCGTTTCCTTCCAGCCTGGATGCCATGCTGCCACCAGCGCCACAAGCTAAGGTAGTACGAAGCCAGTGGGGTGGTGCATCGTTGTCACGAGGTGGCTCGGCCTTCCACTCGACCGTAACACAAGCTGCTATGAGGGCGGTGTAGGAGCCTCAGATCCGCTGACGCGTGGCTGGCCGTTCAAGCCCATGCCGCGGGTTTGCAGCTTATTCATCCAGCGGTGCTCAAGGTTGACGATTTCGTCGTCCGTCTCGAACCCCGCTGCGACCTGGAGGATTGCTACCTGGTAGTCCGCAGCGCCGTGGGCCTGCAATCCGACGGCGTCGCCGCCAACGGCTGCGTGCTGCAGCCAGCGTTGGTGAAAGCCGCCCTTGCCGGCCGCCGAGCCGACGTAGTGCTCTCCGGACCGCAGCGAGGCCAGAACGTAGACGCCCTTCGCGCCTCGCAGGCGCTCAATCCAAGAGGACGCCTCGGTGGCTGCAGACGCGTCCTGCAGGCGGTCAGGATCGATCGGTGGCGCGCTGGCGATCCGCCCCTACTTTAGCACGCGGTTAAACGCCTTGAACGCCGCCCAGTTGTCGGGCGTGCCGGAGTTCTCCTCGAATCGGCTGATGAAGAGCCGATAGACCTCGCCAGCGAGTGCCACGAGCTGTTTGTGGTTCAGTGTGGCCGGACCGCTACGGACCGCCTGCCATCGCTTCTCCACTGCCGCCAGCGCGTGGAGACGCAGCACCGTCGCGGCATCACCATCACGTGTCCGAAGCGAGAACTTGACCTCATCGCCGATCGTGACCGGCAGGCGCTGGGCGCGGACGCTGCCAACGGCCGGCAGGTCGATAACGAGGAGTTGCCCTCGGACACGATCAACGACGTCCGCAGGAACCCGCTATCTGAACTGATGCTGTGTGGGGTCGCTGCGCTTAGCGTGTCTCGCCATTCTCAGGACCATGGTCGGCTGTGCCCCGGTTTTGTATACCGGTCCACGCTCGATTATCCTGAGAAATCAATACGTCAATGACTTAGCGGGTGGTGGTGCCCAGGAAAGGACTCTAGACCCCTCGTATGCATCCTACGAACGCGCCTCAGCGACGAACAAGTGCAGCGCGCCTTGAGCAATGACCTTACACCGTTTGCCCAGCAATCCGCATCCGTCGCCACCAGTCCCGGCAACTCAAATAAGATTGCACCCTCTTCAGGAAGAGAGATGACGCGCGGTGTTACGTCAGATGTTACGTTTAGGGTAGAAGTGAAAGCCCTGGGCGGGCGTTTCCGCATCTAAGTCCTTGATTTGAATGGTGGGCGCACTAGGGTTCGAACCTAGGACCCGCTGATTAAGAGTCAGCTGCTCTACCAACTGAGCTATGCGCCCGATCGCGTCTGCGACCCGCCCCGGTGGCCACCAAGTCCGTCCGGGGTGGCGGGCTGATACCAACGCATCCGGGGGCTGTCCACCCCCGGACGCGGGTTTTTTGCTATTCCGCTGCCGCGTGCTGTGCATGAACCCGCACGGCGTGGGCCGCGAGCTTGTTCAGGGCCGAGAGATACGCCTTCGCGGACGCCACCAGTGTGTCCGGGTCGGCGCCGCGGGCGGTGACGCTGCGGTCGCCGTCGCGCAGCCGCACCGAGACCTCAGCCTGCGCGTCGGTGCCGCCGGAGACCGCCTGCACCTGGTACAGTTCCAACTCGGCCTTGTGCGGCACCAGGGCGGTGATCGCGTTGAACACCGCGTCCACCGGCCCGTTGCCGTCGGCCTCCTCGATCCGGGTGCCGTCCTCGTCGGCGATGCGCAGGGTGGCGCGCTGCGGGCCCCGCGTGCCGGCGATGACCGAGAGCGAGACCAGGCGGATCCGGTCATGGGCGGTGGCGAGGTTCTCGTCGACCAGGGCCTCGATATCCTCGTCGTAGACGTGCTTCTTGCGGTCGGCCAACGCCTTGAACCGCTCGAACGCGTCCTGGAACTGGTTGTCGGACAGGTGCAGGCCGAGGTCGTCGAGCTTGGAGCGGAACGCCGCCCGCCCCGAGTGCTTGCCCATCACCAGGGACGTCTTGGTCAGGCCCACCGAGGCGGGCGTCATGATCTCGTAGGTCTCGGCGTTCTTGAGCATGCCGTCCTGGTGGATGCCGCTCTCGTGCGCGAAGGCGTTGCGGCCGACGATCGCCTTGTTGAACTGCACCGGGAAGTTGGTGGCGTGGCTCACCAGCTTGGAAGCGCGGGTCAGCATGGTCGATTCGATGCCGGTCTCGTAGGGCAGCACGTCGGCGCGGGTGCGCAGCGCCATCACGATCTCCTCGAGCGCGGCGTTGCCGGCGCGCTCGCCGATGCCGTTGATCGTGCACTCGACCTGCCGGGCGCCGCCCTCGATGCCGGCCAGCGAGTTAGCGATCGCGAGACCCAGATCATTGTGGCAGTGGACGGAAAAAACCGCCTGGTCGGCGTTGGTCACCCGCTCGCGCACGGACGCGAACATGTCGCGATACTCGGACGGCGTGGCGTAACCCACCGTGTCGGGCAGGTTGATCGTGGTGGCGCCGGCCTTGATCGCGGCCTCGACGCAGCGGCACAGGTAGTCGATCGGCGTGCGAGTCGCGTCCATGGCCGACCATTCCACGTCCTCGACGAGGTCGCGGGCCTGGGCGACGGTCTTGAGGATGATCTCCAGCACCTCGTCCTGGGTCTTGCGCATCTGGTGCGCGAGATGGATCGGCGAGGTCGACACGAAGGTGTGGATCCGTCCGCGCTTGGCGTGCCGCACCGCCTCGCCGGCCCGGGCGATGTCGGCGGGGATCGCGCGGGCGAGGCCCGCGATGGTGGCGCGCTTGGTCCGCCGGGCGATCTCCGACACCGCCTCGAAGTCGCCGATCGAGGCGATCGGGAAGCCCGCCTCGATGATGTCGACGCCCATCGTGTCGAGGAGTTCGGCGACCGCGAGCTTCTCGTCGTGGGTCATGGTTGCGCCGGGGCACTGCTCGCCGTCGCGCAGGGTGGTGTCGAAGATGACGATGCGTTCGCGGGCGGTTGTGCTGCTGGTGGTGGTCATGGCTTTACCCTGTCGCGGGCCGCCCGGCGGAAGGCTCGGGGCGGCGGGGAGCCCAAAAGGGGCGAGGTTCGCGAATTCAAAAAATCCCCTGAAGGCCCAGGCGCGCGCGCCCGGACGGCCCTCAGGGGCGGGTAAGCAGAAGCGGAAGACGAAGCCGGGCACGATGCGCGCGCGACCGCAACGCCGGCGAAGCGGCGTGGGCGGTCTCGGACGCTGAGCCGGCTCTGGCCAAGGCTCGTCTCTCCCGGGTGAATCGCGGACGGCGTGAAGCGGCATCCGCGCGAAGGGCCGCAGAGGTAGCCCCCGCGTGCCGGAAACACAAGGGCCGCCCTCGCCCGCCGCCTTGCCAAGCGCGGTCCGCCCTCGATAAAGCCCGCCGGCACGTCGAGAGAGAACCCGCGAGACCGCCATGGCCAGCTACAAGCTCCTGCTCCTGCCCGGCGACGGGATCGGCCCGGAGGTCGCGGCCGGCATGGAGGTCGTCCTCGGCGCCTTGAAGGAGACCGGGCTCGCCGCGTTCGAGACCGAGACCGACCTCGTCGGCGGCTGCGCCCTCGATGCCCACGGCAGCCCGCTCTCGGACGAGACCCTGGCGCGCGCCAGGGCGGCGGACGCGATCCTGCTCGGCGCGGTTGGCGGCCCAAAATGGGCGGGCGTGGCCTACGAGAACCGTCCCGAGGCCGGCCTGCTGCGGCTGCGCAAGGATCTGGAGCTGTTCGCCAACCTGCGGCCGGCGATCTGCTACCCGGCGCTCGCCGACGCCTCGGCGCTTAAGCGCGAGCTGGTCGAGGGCCTCGACATCATGATCGTCCGCGAACTGACCGGCGGCGTCTATTTCGGGGAGCCCAAGGAGATCACCATCCTGGAGGACGGCTCGAAACGGGCGGTCGACACCCAGGTCTACACGACGGGCGAGATCGAGCGGATCGCCAAGGTCGCCTTCGACCTGGCGGGCAAGCGTTCCGGCCGGGTGGCCTCGGCCGAGAAGCACAACGTCATGAAGTCCGGCGTCCTCTGGAAGGAGGTCGTCACCAAGGTCCATGCCGAGCACTACGCCGAGATCGAGCTGGAGCACATCCTGGCCGACAACTGCGCCATGCAGCTGGTACGCCGGCCGAAGCAGTTCGACGTGCTGGTGACCGACAACCTGTTCGGCGACGTGCTGTCCGACCTCGCCGCGATGCTCACCGGTTCCCTCGGCATGCTGCCCTCGGCGTCGCTGGGCGCGGTGGACGACAGCGGCGTGCGCCGGGCGCTCTACGAGCCGTGCCACGGTTCGGCCCCGGACATCGCCGGCCAGGACAAGGCGAACCCGATCGCCATGATCGGCTCGCTGACCATGTGCCTGCGCTACTCGTTCGGCCTGGGCGAGGCCGCGGACGCGCTGGACGGCGCCGTCATGGATGCGCTGGCCGGGGGCGCCCGCACCGCCGACATCGCCGGCGAGGGCACCAATCCGATGGGCACCCGCGCCATGGCGAATGCCGTGGCGGACGCCCTGCGTGCCCGCGTCGGCTGAGGATCCGGCACCGTCCGCGTGATAGGACGCATGGCGGATGGGCGCGGCCTTCGCTATGACGCGCGGACGTGAGGAACGGGAGCGTCATGAAGGCCGGGGACGGGGCGACGGAGCGCGAAGGCGCGGATTTCGGTTTCGAGCGCGTGTCGCTCGACGAGAAGCAGGGGCGCGTCGACAGCGTCTTCCACTCGGTCGCCCGCCGCTACGACGTCATGAACGACCTGATGTCGGCGGGCCTGCACCGGGCCTGGAAGGCGCAGCTCGTCTCGATGCTGCGGCCGCCGCAGGGCCGGCCCTTCGCGCATCTCGACGTCGCCGGCGGCACCGGCGACGTGGCGTTCCGGGTGCTCGCCGCGGGCGGTCCCAAGACGCGGGTCACGGTGCTCGACATCAACGAATCGATGCTCCGCGTCGGCGCCGAGCGGGCCCGGGAGAAGGTCGAGGGCGCGGGCGACCGGATCGCCTTCGTCACTGGCAACGCAGAGACCCTGCCGCTGCCGGACGCCGCCTTCGACGCCTACACGATCGCGTTCGGCATCCGGAACGTGCCGCGGATCGAGACGGCCCTCGCCGAGGCGCGCCGCGTGCTGAAGCCCGGCGGCCGGTTCCTGTGCCTCGAATTCTCAGCCGTCGACATCCCGCTGCTCGACAGGATCTACGACGCCTATTCCTTCCACGTAATCCCGCGGATCGGCGCCCGGGTGGCCGGGGACGCCGAATCCTACCGGTACCTGGTCGAATCGATCCGGAAGTTCCCGAGCCGGGGTGCCTTCAGCGGCATGATCGAGCGTGCCGGTTTCCGTCACGTCACGGACCGGCCGCTCTCGGGTGGGATCGTGGCGATCCATTCCGGCTGGAAGGTCTCCTGATCTTGGCCCACAACGCTTTCCCCTCCCCCTCATGGGGAGGGGCTGGGGGTGGGGGTGGTTCAGACGGGACCGCCGCGCCGCATCCGGCACCACCTCCGGCTCCTGCCTGCAAGGGCGACGGGCGACACAGGTTTGAGGCACCAGGGTTGTTGCAGGCCGCGACGCACCCCCTCTCCCGTGCGGGAGAGGGTTGGGGTGAGGGACCAGGTTTTTCCGGAAAGGTCGCATCCCTCACCCTGTCCCTCTCCCGCACGGGAGAGGGGACCAGCGCCTTCTGCACGCACAATATGCCCGCGGCTGCGTTCGAAACCAGGGCAGGCCGTAGCCGCAAGGAGGCGGAGAGGCCCGCCGAGGGCATGTCGATGTCTCATCTTGCGAGCGTTCGGCGGGGCCTGGATGATACGATGGTGCGTCCATGATCGGCGCCGCGATCAACCTGTTCCGCGGCGCCCGGGTCGGCTTCGTCCTGGCGCGCGAGGGCGCGCTCGCCCTGGTCGATCCGTCGGAGCTGCCCGCGCATCTGCGCTTCGCGCTGAAGCTCGGACGGTCCCTGGAGCGCCGGGGTCTGGATGACGGCGCCGCCGGACTGTCGTCCGCGCTGACACGGCTCGGCCCCTCCTACGTGAAGTTCGGCCAGTTCCTGGCGACCCGGCCCGACATCGTCGGCATGCGGGCGGCCTTCGACCTGGAGCGGTTGCAGGACCGGGTGCCGCCGTTCCCGCAGGCGACCGCCCTGAAGGTGGTCGAGATGGCACTGGGCAAGCCGGTGCACGCGCTGTTCGTGTCGTTCAGCGAGCCGATCGCCGCCGCCTCGATCGCACAGGTCCACAAGGCCGTCGTGCAGGATGCCGACGGCACGCAGCGGGCGCTCGCCGTGAAGGTGATGCGCCCGGGCGTCCGCGAGCGGTTCATGCGCGACCTCGAAGTCATGCGCTTCATGGCCCGGGTGGTGCACGCCCTCTCGCCGCAGGCCGAACGGCTGCGCCCGCGCGAGGTGGTGGAGATCCTCGCCCGCTCCGTGATGATGGAGATGGATTTCCGGCTGGAGGCGGCCGCCGCCTCGGAGATCGCCGAGAACACCCGGGACGACCTCGATTTTCGGGTGCCGAAGCCCGAATGGGAGCTGACCGCCCGGGAGGTTTTGTCGGCCGAGTGGATCGAGGGTGTGCGCCTGCACAGCGCGGCCGAACTCGCCGCCGCCGGCCACGATCCGCAAGCGATCGGTCGCACGGTGATCCAGAGCTTTTTGCGGCAGGCGATCCGGGACGGATTCTTCCACGCCGACATGCACCAGGGGAACCTGCTGGTGGACGCCGAGGGCCGGCTGGTGGCGGTGGATTTCGGCATCATGGGCCGGCTCGGCCTGAACGAGCGCCGGTTCCTCGCCGAGATCCTGCTCGGCTTCATCCTGCGCGACTACCGCCGGGTGGCGAAGGTGCATTTCGAGGCCGGCTACGTGCCGGCGCACCATTCGGTGGAGGATTTCGCGCAGGCGATCCGGGCGATCGGCGAGCCGATCCACCAGCGCCGGGCCGACGAAATCTCGATGTCCAAGGTGCTGACGCTGCTGTTCGACATCACCGCCCTGTTCGACATGAGCACCCGAACCGAGCTGGTGATGCTCCAGAAGACCATGGTGGTGGTCGAGGGCGTGGCCCGCTCGCTGGATCCTCGCCTTGACATGTGGACCACCGCCGAGCCGGTGGTACGCAGCTGGATCACCACGAATGCGGGCCCGCTCGGGCGCGCCCAGAGCGGCTTCGAGGCCCTGCGGGTGCTCTCCGGTGTGGTCGGCGACATCCCCGACCTCGCGACGCGGCTCAAGCGCGTGCTGATCCGCCTCGACGAGAGCGGGACCGGGGACGCGCAACGCTTGGAGCGCTTCGCCCGCACCGAGCGGCGGCGCGCGCTCTGGTCGACGCTCGCCCTGTGGGGCATCGCGATTGGGGCGTTGGTGATGGCGTTCCGGAGCTTCTGATCGCCAGGATCGGCTGAGTATCCAACCGCGGTATCGTCCCGAGCGGGACGAGAAGCGATTCAATCCACCTCGGCATGCCCCGGCATCAGCGCCCGCAATTCGCGGGCGAGCTCGCTCAGGCCGGTGGTCCCCTTCGCCAGAACCCGATCGGCCTGGCCGGCGAGGCGGCGGCGGTCCTCGGCGGTGATGTCCTTGGCGGTGAGCACCACCACGGGGATGTCGCGCCAGTCCACCCGGGCGCGCATGGCCCGCAGGAAGCCGAAGCCGTCCATCTCCGGCATCATCAGGTCGAGCAGCACCAGGCAGGGACGCTCCGTCTCCAGCGTCTCCAACGCGCGCAGCCCGTTCTCCGCCTCGACCACGGGAAAGCCCTCGCGGCCGAGATAGGCGCAGAGGTGGGCGCGCACGTCCGCCTCGTCCTCGACCACCAGGATCGGGCCATCGACGGTCACCGGCCGGAAGCGGTCGATGACCTGGCGCAGGCTGCTCCAGTCGATCGGCTTTTGCAGATAGTCGGTCGCGCCGAGGGAGAAGGCGAGGTTCTGCTCGTCCAGAACCGTGACCATCACGATCGGCGTCGCGCCGATCTCGGGATCCGCCCGCAGAGCCCGCAACACCGCCCAGCCGTCCATCTGCGGCATGGTCACGTCGAGCAGCACCGCCCGGGGGCGCAGGGCGCGGGCGCGTTCGAGGCCCCGGCGCCCGTCCTCCGCCACCGCCACGGAAAACCCTTCCCGCTCCAGGAAGCGGGCGAGCAGATCGCGGGTCGCGGCATCGTCGTCCACCACCAGGATCGTCCGGCGGTCGCCGACGCCCGCGCCGTCCGCGTTCGCGTGCTCGGCCTCCGGGCCCTGGAACTGCGCCGGCAGGGTGAGCGTGAAGACGGTGCCCTCCCCTTCCCGGCTTTCCACCACGATGGCGCCGCCGAGCATTTCCGAGAAGGCCCGGGTGATCGATAGGCCGAGGCCGGTACCGCCGAAGCGGCGGGTGGTCGAGGCGTCGGCCTGGGTGAAGCGCTCGAACAGGCGCCCGACCTGCTCCGCGCTCATGCCGATGCCGGTATCGGCGATCGTGAAGCGCAGAGCCTCCGCGGTGCGGGTGACCCCAAGCGTGATCCGGCCGTTCTCGGTGAACTTCGCGGCGTTGCTCAGGAGGTTGATCAGGCACTGGCGCAGCTTGGTCACGTCGGTGTGGGCCGTGCCGACATCCGCTGCCAGGTCCAGCGCGAGGGTGTTGCCCTTCTTGGCGATCAGCCCCTCGACTGTGGCGGCGACGTCGCGGACCACCTCGGCGACGTCGAAATCCTCCGCGTAGATCTCCACCCGGTCGGCCTCGATCTTGGAGATGTCGAGCACGTCGTTGATCAGGCCGAGCAGGTGCCGGGCGTTGGACTCGATCTTTTTCATGTCGGCGATCAGGGCGGCCTCGCCCAGATCCTCCAACTCCTCCTGGACCATCTCGGAATAGCCGATCACCGCCGAGAGCGGCGTGCGCAGCTCGTGGCTCATGTTGGCCAGGAACTGGCTCTTGGCCTCGTTGGCGGCTTCGGCCGCGGCCCGCGCCGCCTCGATGGCGGCCTCCGCTTCCTTGCGCTCGGTGATGTCGGTGTGGGTGCCGACCCATTCCCGCAGCGTGCCGTCCGCTTCGAGGATCGGCACGGCGCGCACGCTCATGTGCCGGTACGCGCCGGAGCGGGCGCGCATCCGGTGCTCGGTGGCGTAGGGCTGCAGGGTTGTCACCGCGCGGGCCCAGTCGGCCTGGGTGTGGGCCCGGTCGTCCGGATGGATCACGTCGAGGAAGCCGAGGCCGGCGTAGGCTGCTTCGTCCTGGCCGGTGAAGCGGCTCCAGGCGATCTGTCGCCGGTGCAGGCTGCCCTCCGGGTTGGCGGTCCAGACGATCGCCGCGCTGGCCTCGATCAGCGAGCGGAAGCGCTCTTCGCTGCGCTTCGTCCGCATCTCCGCGAGGTGGCGGATCGTGTCGTCGACCACGACCAGGCCCACCCCCTCGACGTCCTGCCCGCTGTCCGGCCCGGTCGCTTCGCCGCGCAGGGGGTAGAAGCTCATGGAGAACTGGCGGACGCCCCCGGGCGCCGAGGGCGTCGGGATCGCCACCGGCACGTTGGGCGAGACCAGGCCTTCGTTGAGCGCCGCCGCGAGCTTGGGCGCCAGCGCCTCCTGCAGCGTCGGCAGAATCGCCCAGATCGGGGCCCCGAGATCGGCCCCGAAGCCGCGCTCGCTCATGGTGGCGAGCGCCCGGTTCATGTGGCGGATCTTCAGGTCGCGGTCGAGGAAGCCGAGGCCCACGGGGGCGTTGGCCAGCACGCCGTCGAGCAGGCGCGACATGCGCAGCGATTCCTGCCGCCGCACCAGGGCGAGGCGGGCCAGCAGCACGATCGCGCCGAGCGCGGCAGCCCCCGACAGCAGGAACAGGATCAGCCCGCGCCAGCGCTCCCGGGCCTGCACCTCGCCGAGGTGCTGGGCCGTGATCGCCTGGCGGGCCGTCGCCTCCGCGCGGATCGCGTCCATCAGCTGCTTGCCCTCGCCGGTGCGGACGAGGTCGGTGGCCGCGTCGAAGCCCCGGTCCCGGCGTGCCGCGACCACCCGGGTGGCGAAGTCGCGCTTCTGCGCCACCAGCCCGGCGAGCGACGGGCCGCCGCTTCGGACCGGCTCCTGCGCGGTCGCCCCGAGGGCGGCGAGCTCGGTCTCGAGCTTGCCGAGCGCGACGGTGTAGGGCGTCAGGTAATCCTCGCTGCCCACCAGCACGAAGCCGCGCTCGCCGGTCTCGAGGTCCTTGACCTCGGAGAGCAGCCGCTCGACCCCGGTGATCGTGGCGTTGGCCCGCGCGGTCGCGGCGCGGTCGGCCTCTCCGGCAATGTAGTTGGCCGTGCCCGCCGCGAGCGCGACGACCAGCAGGACGAAGGCGGCCGGCGAGCCGAGAAGCGGTCCGAGCGGACCGGCACCGCGCCAGTTCGGCCGCCGCAGGCGGAAGATCGAGCCGACTCCCGGGCGGCTCACGTCTCCACCAGCCCGGTGCTGGCACCCGAGGCCTCGGAATCGGCCCGTCCGTGCGGCAGGGCGAGGTATTCCCGCGAGCGCATCTCGATCAGGCGGGAGACGGTCCGATCGAACTCGAACGCCTCGCGCCCGGACTCCGCCGCGTAGAGGTCCTGCGGCTCGGCCGCCGCCGAGGCGACGAGCTTCACGTGCCGGTCGTAGAGGGTGTCCACCAGGGTGATGAAGCGCTTGGCCTCATTGCGCTCAGCCTCTCCGAGCACCGGGATCCCGTCGAGGATCACCGTGTGGAAGGTCCGCGCCAGGGCCATGTAGTCGGAGGCGCCGAGCGGCTGCCGGCAGAGGTCGTCGAAGCCGAAGCGCGCGACGCCGTTGGCCTCCTCGGGGATCGCGACGTCGCGGCCCTGGACCTGGATCGTCGCGGTGCGGCCCCGCGCCTTGCCGGTGAGGCCCTTGAACGCGGCGTCCAGGGCCGCCCGGGCGGCCGCATCCGCCGGCACGTGATAGACGGCCGCGCCGCCGAGCTTCTCCAGGCGGAAATCGGTCCGCGAATCGAGCCGCACCACGTCCACCTGCTCTTTCAGCGTCGCTATGAAGGGCAGGAACAGAGCCCGGTTGAGGCCGCCCTCGTAGAGCCGGTCGGGCTCGACGTTGGAGGTCGCCACCACGATGACGCCGCGGCGGAACAGGTGGCCGAACAGGCGCCCGAGGATCATCGCGTCGGCGATGTCGGTCACCGTGAACTCGTCGAAGCACAGCAGGGTCGCCTCGTCGGCGAGCTGGTCGGCGACGGGGCCGATCGGGTCGTCGCCCTTCACGGTGCCGGCCTTCAGCGCCTGGCGGTAAGCGTGGATGCGCGCGTGCGCGTCGGCGAGGAACCCGTGGAAGTGGACCCGCCGCTTGGGTCCCGGCGCGGCCTCGTGGAACAGGTCCATCAGCATGGTCTTGCCGCGGCCTACCGAGCCCCAGATGTAGAGACCCTTGGGAGCCGGCGCCTCGTCTTTGCGCCGGAACAGCCATCCCAGCGCGCTGGTCTTGTTCGCACGCTTGCGGCGTCCGAGATCCTGGATCAGCCGGTCGAGGGCGCGCACCAGCTGTGCCTGGGCGGGATCCCGCTCGATGGCGCCGGTGGCGACCAGGGCCTCGTAGCGCTCATGGACCGGGCCGGGCGACACGGCGCTGGCCCGCGCCTCCGCGGATGGCGCGTGTTGCTTCCCGGATTGTTCGCTCACGCCGCCGGTCCCCTGAAACGCGATACGGCGCCGGACCGGCACCTCCGCCCCTGGTCGACGGTTCCCGCCGGGGCCGCAACCCTGTGCCGTGCAAGCTCGACGCGAATCAAGCCCGCGGGCCAAGGCAACCTGGAACACGGCGTGCCGACCCGTTCCAGAAAGCCGGCGCATGGCAGGCCTCCCGCCAACGGGCTCAGTCATTTTGCTGCATTGCACAACGAGCTTGGGGATGCGAGATCAGCCTCGTCCTTCGGGAGGAACGTCCGGACCAACTTGCGCGACAACGCGCACAGACCGGAGACTCACCATGGCCGTTCGACACCTCGCCGTGTCGGCCCACACGGTCCGGCGCCTATGGCCGGCCGACCGCGATGCGGTCCTCGACTACTTCCTGCGCCTCGATCCGGAGGCGCGCGCGAATCGCTTCATGGGCAACGTCAGCGAAGCCGGCGTGCGGGCCTATGCCGCGCAGGCGCTCACCGCCGACGGCGTGATGTATGGCGCCTTCGTGGAGGGAGAGCTGCGCGGCTTGGCCGAGCTGCGGCCGATGGCTGTCGGGGCCTTACCCTACGGTCTCGGCCCGCGGGCGGAAGCCGCCTTCGCGGTGGAGCGCGCCTTCCGCCGCCAGGGCATCGGCGCGTCCCTGTTCGCCC
>NZ_VRVD01000280.1:0-6085 GCF_008040015.1 Methylobacterium sp. WL18
CCGTCGGCCTGTCGGGGGGCGAGCGCCAGCGGGTCGCGATCGGGCGGGCGCTGCTCGCCAAGCCGCGCCTGCTGCTGATGGACGAGCCGCTGGCGGCCCTGGACGAGGCCCGGAAGGCCGAGATCCTTCCGTACATCGAGCGCCTGCGTGACGAGGCCGGCGTGCCGGTCGTCTACGTCAGCCACGCGGTGGCCGAGGTGGCGCGGCTCGCGACCACGGTGATCGTGCTGGAAGCCGGGCGCGTGGCGGCGGCCGGCCCCGCCGAGGCGATCCTGCGCCGGTCCGATCTGGTGCCGGTCCACGAGGCGGAAGCCGGCGCGCTCCTCGACATGGTCCTGGCGGGGGCCGATCCGGAAACCGGGCTGACCCGCCTGACCGGCACGGCCGGGCAGCTGCTGGTGCCGGGCCTGGCGATGCGTCCGCCCGGAACGCGGCTGCGCGTACGGATCCCGGCCCGCGACGTGCTGGTGGCGACCGAGCGGCCTCGAGGCCTGAGCGCCCGCAATATCCTCTCCGGCCAAGTCGCGACCGTGACCCCGAGCGGCGCCGACGTCGCGGTGGAGATCGATTGCAACGGCGCGCTGGTGGCCGCGCGGGTCACGGCGGCGGCGGTCCGCGAACTGGGCTTGACCCCCGGACGCCCCGTTCACGTCATCATCAAAAGCGCGACGTTCGACCCGTCGGGAATTGGAACGCTGCGACCGACGGTAGAAATTTAATCGTCCGTATTCGCCCGGAAACACTGGAATTCGGACGATGACCACAACCTTTGATTAGAGGATCGATGCGACCATGGGTTGTGCAGCCGCCGCGGCGGCTCGGCACCCGGAGGGCGTTTCGATGGGCTTGCTCCAAAGGCTTCGGTGTGGCGGTCGGTCCGGTTTAGCCTGCAGGAGCGGCAGCTCGGCGGTGGAGTTCGCCCTCGTCGCGCCGCTGCTGCTGATGCTGTTTGCCGGCATCACCGCCTTCGGAATCTGCCTGGGCGCCATCCACAACCTGCGTCAGATCGCGGCCGAGGCGGCCCGCGCCTCCATCGCGGGCGTCACCGATGTCGAGCGCGCAACCCTGGCGCAGACCATGGTGAACCGCAGCCTTAGCGGCGGCGCGATGTTCCGCCCGGGAAGCGTCGCCGTGCAGGTCGGGCCCGATCCGAGCGACGCAACGATCTACACGGTCACCGTCACGCTGGACGCCAACACCCTGGGGATCAACGTCTTCTCAAAGCTGATCCCGATGCTGCCCAGCGTCCTGCGCAGCAGCATCAGCGTCCGGAAGGGCGGCCTGTGAGCCGACTATGGTGGGCGGTCGCACGGGCGCGGCGCTTCGGCCAGGCCCGGGGCGGCAACGTGGTGATCCTCGTGGCGCTCGGCAGCTCCCTCCTGATGGGCGCCGGCGCCGTGGGGATCGATCTCGGCCAGGTGTTCCAGGCTCGCCGCAAGGCGCAGGGCGCGGCCGACATCGCCGCGATGCTCGCCGCCGTCGACCCGGCCAAGGCGGACACGGTGGCGCGCCGCTCGCTGGGCGACAACGGCTACGGGACCGCGCAGGCGACGGTGGCGACCGGCGGTTACGACGCCAGCGCCCCCAACGTCGCCCCCGGTAGCCGGTTCAACACCGGAGCGAGCCCGGCCAACGCCGTGCGGGTCGGCCTGTCGACCACGGTCCCGGTGACCTTCGGCCGGGCGATCGGGCTGCCCGGCAGCGTGCCGATCCGGGTCACCGGCACGGCGGCCAGCGCGCAATTCGCGGCGTTCACGATCGGCTCGGGCACCGCGGGTCTGAGCGGCGGGATCGCCAACGCCGTCCTCGGGGCCCTGCTGGGGGCCAAGCTGTCGCTGGGCGTCAGCGATTACAACGCGTTGGCCAGCGCCAAGGTTGACGGCCTGCGCGTCCTCGACGCGCTGGCGGCGAGCCTCAACCTACAGGCGGCCAACTACACCGACATCGTGAAGGCCAACGCCAGCGTCGGGCAGATCCTGATGGCGATACGGGTCGCCGCGCAGGGCAGTTCCGCTACCGTGGCGGCCCTCTCGAGCATCCTCAACGCGCTGCCGAACGCCGGCAACCTCGTGCCGGTCGGCCAGGTCGATGCGCTGGGCGACGTGGCGGCCTTGGCCCCCGGACGCGGCCTGGCAGGCCCGTCAGTGCAGGTGATGGATCTCCTGGCCGCCACAGCGTCCCTGGCCAACGGGCAGAACCAGGTGGCGATCGATCTCGGCGCCACCGTGCCGGGACTGCTCTCGACCCGGCTGACCCTGGCGATTGGTGAACGCCGCCGCAGTTCCGGCTGGGTCCGGCCGGGAAGCCCGAACGCCACGGTGAAGACCGCCCAGACCCGGCTGCTGATCGAGGCTACGGTCTCGGCCCCGCTCGGGCTCGGAACCATCTACCTGCCGGTCTATGCCGAGGTGGCGTCCGCTCAAGGGACGCTGCGCACGCTCACCTGCTCAGGGTCAGGCGGCGGACGCCAGGCCACCATCGAGGTGCAGACCGGCGTCGCGACCCTGGCGATCGCGGCGGTGAACCGCGCCTCGATCAACGGGGGCACCACAAGCCCGGACCTGTCGCAGCCGGCCGTGCTGATCGGGCTGCCGCTGATCAACATCGGCGGCCGGACGGTGACCAATATCGGCGCGACGACCCAGACGCTGACCTTCACGGAGGCCGATATCGCCAATCACACCACGCGCACGGTCTCGTCGGGTAACGTCGCCCAATCGCTGACCGGCAGCCTGCTGGGCAATCTCAGCCTCAACCTGAACGGCTTCGGGCTGACCCCGCTGCTCCAGACCTCCCTCGCCGCGACGCTCAGCCTCGCCGCCGCGCCCCTCGACCTGGTGCTCGATCAGGTTTTGCGCAGCCTCGGCGTGCGGATCGGCTACGCGGATGTCGAGATGGACGGCACCCTCTGCAGCCAGGCCGTGCTGGTGCAGTGACGATCAGGAGTGGCGGCGGACCGCGTAGCGGTAGCGGCGCCCCTGTTCGTCCAGCAGCTCGCTGTCCGAGCCTTCCTGCCAGACGACCTCGTCCTCCGGCGTCTTGGCGTTCGTGAGCGTCGCCCCGCGGACGATGTCGAGGCTCAGGCCGAAGCCATAATTGGTGGCCGCGGCCTCGGTGATCGCAGCCGAGATGTCGGCCTCGTCGGGCAGGCAGGCGAACAGCACGCCATCGGCGATCGCGAGGGTGTAGGTTTGCACGGATGGGCTCCGGAGATCGAGACGAGTGGGGGCCGGCACGCGAGCGCTCCAACTTAGGAGGCCCGCTCGGAACGAGAAGCGCGTTCTCTGAAATGCTGCATTGCAACATGGGGAGAGCGTCCCTCACCACAAGGTGCCGAGCCCCGGGCTCTCAGCGGGCCAGATGCGCGTTCAGGAACCGGGTGATCTCGCCGAACACCGCTTTGGTCTCCGGGGTGCCCGGGGCCGCGAGGTACTGCGCGTGCGATAGGCTCTCGAACCGTTGAAGACCGGCCTCGATCCCGGCCGCGCGCAACCCGCGATGCGTTCGCACCATGTTCGACGGGAACAGGTGGGGCATCCCGCCGATCACGATTGCGGTCGGCAGGCCGATGCAGTCGCCGTTGATCGGGCAGAGCCGCGGATCTCTTCAGTCATGCCCGGCAGCACCGGAGCCGCAGCACATTCCGGGATCGACCGCCGCACCAGGTTGCGATGCTCACAATGACGGTGAGGGCTGCCGCAAGCCCGAGAGATCGCCTGATCGCCCCCAAACCATCACAGCGCCGCTCGGGGCAGGGAGGCCGGGCGTTCCGGCTCGACCACGACGGTGGCCGGCACGGTTCCGTCGCCGACCAGGGCATCCGCAACGGCGTCGGGCGAGATCGCTGTCTCGCTGGTGGTCTCGCCGGGTTCGGCGGTGATCCTTGCGGTCTCGCGGCGCGGCGGGGTGTCGGCGCCGGCATGCTCGTCGGCGACCCGGGCCACCGCGTCCGCGGTGATCAGCCCGATCCCGGCCGCGTGCTCGGCCATGGCGACGCTGTCGGCGGCGAGCACGAGGCTGGAGCCCGCCCGGGCCACGGCCCCGGCGAGGCGAACGATCTCTTCCACCCGGGCGGCGTCGTTGGAGACGTTGCGGATGTAGACGGCGAGCACCCGCCCGGGATGCTCCTCGACGATCTGGGCGTAGACCTCCGGATCGTGCTGGCCGCTGTCGCCGATGAGCACGAACGGCAGGTCGCGGTAGAGCGACAGCATGTGGCGGATCAGCGCCTGCTTGTGATCGGTGGCCCGGCGCGGAAGCGGGTGCGTCCAGGACAGGCCCCATTCCCGCAGGAACAGCACCGGTCCCACCGGAATGCCGTGCCGCTGGAAGAACTCGGACAGCATCTCGTAGAGGCCCCAGGGGGCGCGGGACACGTAGAGCATCGGGTTGCCCTCGGACCCGCCGGCGCCCGCGTGCAGGGCCCGGTACAGGGCGGCGACGCCCGGGAACGCGACCCGGCTGTCGGCATCCTCCACGAACAGCCGCCAGAGCATCTTCAGCTTGTTGGCGACGCCGGTGTGCATCACCGTATCGTCGATGTCGCTGATCACCACGCAGCGGCAGCCGTCGGGCGGGATGAACACCGCGCCCTCGGCGGGAATCGGCGTCGTATCCTCCAGGACGAGGTCCACCGGGTGCCAGGCGCCGGGCTGGCCGGGCAGGTCGCGGGGGTGAAGGCGCAGGCGGAAATAGCCGTCGCGGTCGGTCTCGACCCGGGTCGCGTCCCCGCCGAACCGGGCTGTGATCGCAGCGCCCGCCACCGTGCGCCGGGCAATGCGCCGGCGCAGGTCGCGCCACTGCGCCCTGACGGAATCCGGGTCCTCTCCGGGGATCCCGGGCGATTGCCGGAACACCCGGCCGATCATGAAGATCTCGTCGCGCGAGCCGTAGCCGCGGTAGGGCTCGACGACGAGCCCGCCGAGGCCGGTGCCGCCGTGCCCTTGGGCGCGGCGGACCGGACGGGTTAGGACCCGCAGAGCCTTGGTGGCGCCGCGGCGGACCCGGGAAGCCATGGGGCCGGTCTCCGATGAGCGGCTCAGGCCTGCGGCAATTCGGGGGTCAGCCCCATCGCGTCGAGGCCTTCCTCCAGCAGGTCGCCGGCATCGGGCGCGCTCAGCAACTCTTTCACGGCGCCTTCGCCGGCGGCCTCGCGCTCGCGGGCGAAGCGGACCGCCTCGCCCCACTCCTCCGGCTCCATGTCGCCGCGGCCGACATACAGCAGGGCGAGCAGCTCGGCCCGGGCGTCGTCGTCGAGGCCCGCGATGGCGCCGCGGACCTCGGATTCCGTTGCGTCGTCGGTGCCCGAGGTGAGCACGTCGGTGGAGCCGTCGTCGATCGGGTTCGAACCCGAATCCGGATCCGTGTTGCCCTCCTTCACCTCGATGGCGCGCAGCCGCAGAACGATGTCGGTGACGGTCTCGACGGCGATATCCATGCGCTGGTCTCCGGACTCTAACGGGGTCGGACGTTTCCGCCCTCAAGCCGCGACAACGGGCGAGTGGCCGCCGGGTTCGCTCCGCCGAACGCGACAGGTGCGTCGCCGGCCTGGGCATGCGTGGTCCGCGCCACTTTCCGCTTGCCGGACCATAGGCTAGAGGCTGCCGAACCTTTCCAACAACCCGAACGACAGCGGCGATAGACGTGACATCTTTGAACGCCGCCGCGACGACGCCTGTCGATACCGTGGATTGTCAGTCAAACAACCTCGACAAGCCCCGGTGCCTGCCGGCGCGGGCGGCGGCGCTGCTCGGCGCCCTGGCGCTCGGCTTCATCGCAGCACCGCGTCCAGCCGAGGCTCGGGCCGCAGAGGCCAGCGCGCCGAGCTGCTACGTCACCGGGGGCGGCGGGCTGGAGATCTGCCGCGACGGGGCCGAGGCCGAGGGCGTGCTGATCGCGCCCGCGCCCTGCGCGTTCGTGCGCGGGGTCCAGATCCTGCGGCTGCCGCGCGCGGAGGCGCCGGGGCCGCTGCAGATGATCTTCCAGGGCCAGAGCCCGCTGGCGTCGCGCCGCCGGGACGAGCCCTGCCCGGAGCGGCGCGCCACCGACAGTCGCGACGGCGGGTCGCTCCGCACCGGGCGCAGCC
>NZ_VRVD01000281.1:0-6071 GCF_008040015.1 Methylobacterium sp. WL18
GCCTGGGGATGGATGGCGAGCATCAACGAGCCCTCCTGGCAACACGGCGGCGCACACCCTCGAACCGCCAAGCGTAGGCTTTGATCGCCCAGCGTGCCACATCCCAACGACGTTCCGCAACCAAACAGCTAGTGGTCTGCCGCCGTGGCGATCGATCGATCTAGACGCCCATCCGAAGACGGTCGTGTCAATTGACGAAGGAGACCCAGGTGAACGCTGTCCATCAACCGGCAAATCCGTGTCATCCCGGCCTGTTCGTTCGCCGCAAGGTCTTCGAGCCGCGCAACCTCACCATCATGGAGGCGGCCGGACTTCTAGGCGTCACGCGTCACGCGCTGACGGATTTTCTCACCGAGAAGTCCCCTCTGACTGCCGACCTGGCTTTCCAGATCGAGAAGGCGTTCGGGTACAGTATGGAAATGATGATGGAGATGCAGAAGCAGTTCGACATCGCCGCCGTGCGCAGGCGCGAGCGGAATGTTCGGAACGACTCGATGGCCAAGGCTTGGTCTCAGGTCGCCGCGACACGGCTGCAGGTTGCCCAGACACGGGCCCAGACGCCTGAGCGAAAGCACGCCTTCGCGTAACGTTCGCACCTGGCGGATCTCGGCCAGGCATCCGGGATGCCGAACCTGTCGCGGCTGCGGGCGGGAGACTGTGTCCCCGCCCTTCAGGACCTCCGGCTGATCGCAAGAAACTCCGGAGCAGCCGTTAGGTTCGCGCAAGTCCGTGGACGGTCCAAAGACTTCCGACGCGCGCTGCATCGGCATTCGACGATGAAACAGAACATCGGCGCGACGAAGCTTTTGCCGCGTTGAGCCCGTCCGCAATGTGTACGGCGGGCAACAACGTTCTGCGCGCCGCCGGAAACCACGGATCCCGCACCCTGGACCATTGTCGGTTTGCGAGCCGCGGCATACCAGACCGCATGACAGTCTGGCGCCCCTCTCCGGAGATCCGCGTGAAGGCGCTGGGCCTGCCCTGGCGCGGGCGGCAGTTGCTCGTCGCCGAGGTCTATACCGACGACGGGCGCCTCAAAGGCGTGCGACCGCTCGGAGGCAGTGTGGAATTCGGCGAGTTGGCCGAGGCGGCGCTCGTTCGGGAGTTCCGGGAGGAGCTTGGTCTCACGGTGCGGGTCCTCGGTGCTCCGATCGTGATGGAGAACCTCTACACTCACGAGGGCAGCCTGGGCCACGAGGTGCTGTTCCTATTCCCGGTCGCCCTGCCGCCCGACCCGCTCGATACGCAGGAATGCATCGTCTTCCACGAGGATTCCGGCACGCCGTGCCTTGCCCGCTGGTACGATCTTGAGGCCCTCGATCGCGACGGCGGGCCCGAACTCTACCCGGTTGGGCTGAAGGCGCGACTGTTGGCCGAGCGGCGGTCGTAGGCGCGCGTGCGCGCGGCGCCTTCTCTGTCGGGCGCACGGCGCGGCTGCTAGACAGCACCGGTGGAGTCACCCGAGCCGAGTCCGCGTCCGTGCCATCGACTGTCGCTGCGTCCGCCCTCGATCTGATCGGCAACACGCCGCTCATCGCCCTCGATCGCGTCCATCCTGGGCCGGGCCGCATCCTGGCCAAGGCCGAGTTCATGCAGCCCGGCGGGAGCGTGAAGGATCGCGCCGCCCGCGCCATCCTGCTCGCCGCGCAGGCGGACGGCCGTTTGGCACCGGCGGCCCCGGTGGTGGAGATGTCGAGCGGCAATATGGGGGCAGGCCTTGCGGTGGCCTGCGCAGCGCTCGGTCATCCGCTGGTCGTCACCCTGTCGGCGGGGAACAGCCCGCAGAGGGCGCGAATGCTCAAGGCGCTGAGCGCGGAGGTCGTACTGGTGCCGCAGGTCGATGGCGTGCCGGGACAAGTGACCGGGGCCGATGTCGCGGCGGCTGCCGAGGCGGCGCAACGCCTGGCCGGTGAACGCGGCGGTTTCTATGTCGACCAGTTCCATGCCGCGGAGGGCGTCGCGATCCACAGGGAGACGACCGGCCCGGAGATCTGGGCGCAATGCGGGGGGCGGATCGATGCCTGGGTCGCCTCGGTCGGGACGGGCGCGACCTTCCTCGGGGTCGCCGCGGCGCTCCGGGCGCGCGATCCGCGCGTCGTCTGTGCGGCCGTGGAGCCCGAGGGCTGCCGGCCGCTGGCGGGTGAGGCCATCACCAAGCCGCGTCACGTCTTGCAGGGGACGGGCTACGGCAGCGTGCCGCCGCATTGGGATCCCGGGTTCATGGATCTGGCTGTCGCGGCGACCGACGACGAGGCCGTGCGATGGCGCCGGTTGCTGGCGACGCGGGAGGGCCTGCATGTCGGCTACTCGGCTGCCGCCAATGTCTGCGCCGCCGCCGCCCTGCTCGGCTCCGGCCGCCTGCCGGCCTCGCTGCGGGTGATCCTGGCCGAGGCCGGCTCCGAACGGTCCGCCGGCGGCGACCTGACGCCCTGGGCCCGGCAGGGCGTACTGCTCCTCAACAGCGCGCTCACCGTCGAGGCCGGCAAGGCCGGTGCGCATCTGCGTTATGGCTGGTCGGCGCTGACCGACGAGGCCGTCGCGGCGGTCTCGGCGCGTCCGGAGCCGGCGGTCTTTCTGCTCTGGGGCGCTCAGGCCCGCGCCCGGGTGCCGCTGATCGATGCGGCGCGCCACGGCGTGTTCGAGAGCGGGCACCCCTCGCCGCTCAACCGAGCCCGGGATTTCCCGGGCTCGGACCCGTTCGGCCGGGCCAACGGCTGGCTGGCCGAACGCGGGGTGACGCCGATCGACTGGCGCCTCGGCTGACCGGTCACTGCGCCGGCTTGACGGGCTCCACCGGCTTGGCGGGCTCTGCGGGCTTGACGGCCTCCGCCGGAGCCGGCGCGTCGGCGGCCTGACCGGCCGGCAACAGGACGTTCTTGGTGATGGAGCCCTCGGGCCCGTACTCGCCGGCCACCGCGATGCAGGCCTGATCGCGGTTCTGGGCCATCTGGTTCGACATCAGCGTGAACATGGTCTGGACGCGGTTGCCGAACGGGCCGCGCGGCTGGACGTCGTCCACCCGAACGTTCTGCTTCGCCAGCAGACCCTCAAAAGCCGCGTTGCCGATGCGGTAGCCGCAGACGTTCGAGGCGGCGAAGATGTAGGCGGCGAATTCGAGCGCGCGCGGCGACGGGGCGTTCCGGATCTGCGCCTGCGCCGGCAGGGCGGCGAACGTCGCGGCGGCGAGCGTCAGGGTGAGGGCTGTGGCGTAGGGGGCGACCCGGCGCGTGGGGCGGTTCATGGGACGTGTTCCTCGGTCCGGGGCGACCTCTTCCGGGCCGCCCGCGCGGAGCCGGACATAGGCCGGACCGGGCACATCGCCAATGCGACCGAATTCGCATGCAAATTGCGGTCGGCCGTTCATCATCGATTCGGCATAGGCGCAGTCGCAGGCGCCCGCGGGCCGGAAAACAGCCCAGTGTTCCGATGATCTGCGATCGTGAGACAGAGTGTTAACCGGCGCGCGTCACGCCAAGGTCCACCGTTTATCCACATCCAGGCGGTTCGCAGCGTATGTTTGGCGTGAACTCCACTGTCGCAGATGTCCCGGTCCCGACGCCGGTCCCCAATCCGGCCACCCGTGATCCCGACCGGCGCCTCCGCTCCGGCGGCGCTTCCGGGGAGAGGCGTCCGCCCCATCTGCAGGCCGCCCCGGCGATCTGCCCCAACCGGGTCGCGCATTGGGCCTACGGCGAAGGCCTCCGGGCCGGCTCGACCGTCGCGCTCCTGGTCCGCGACCTCGGCCAGTCCGAGGCGATGCGGCTCGGCCTGGCCCGGCTCGGGATCCGGGTCGTCGCCGTCGACGGCAGCCGGCGCGGCGAGGCCCTTGCCGACAGCCTGGCCCTCTCGGCCGCCACGCTGGTGATCGTCGATACCGTCCTGGCGGAGGCCTACGCCGGCGTGATGGGGCGGCTGCCCGCCTACCCGTCCGTGTGGTGGAACGGTCCCGGTGCGGACTTCGCCAGCCTGGATCTCGCCCTGGCCGAGCAGGATTGACGGGCGCTAACGGACCGAGGGGAATCAACCGCGCCGCGTGACCGCTGTTCCCCCCGGAAGGCCGTTCGGGCCACGGCCTCGGTCGCCTCCTCAACGCGACCTGAACCGCGCCAGCCAGTCACCGAGCGCCTCGTATCGGGACGGATCGTCCGGACACAGGCCGGCACCGCATTCCGCCACCGTGGACACGGCGTTGGCGAGGATCACGCTAACGAACAGCAGCAGGCAAGCCGTCCCGAAGACGCCGACCTCTTCAACTCGGTCCTGCGAGACCCGGTCGGCGGCCCCATTGCCCAAAAGCAGCACGCCGACGCCGACGATCATGGCCGCGAAGGCAATGAGGGCGAGCGTGTAGAAATGCAGACCGAACAGCGTCGAACCATAACCGCCGGTCCCGGGGACGACGTGCAGGGCGACCTGCCGGGCGGAGATGCCGGCGCCGGTGACCGCGCTCAGGATCACCACGCCGTAATGGGATGTTCGCGGGCCGAAGCGGACGCTGAGCGCGAAGCCGATCCCTGCCGCCGCGAAGGCAGACCGTTGCAGCAGGCACAGCGGGCACGGCAATTCGCCGAAGCGGAACTGGTACCCGAACGCGACGATCAGGATGGCGCAGCAGCCGAGCAACCCGAGGGCGTTGAGGGTTCGGACCTGGTGGGCGGTCATGGCGAGGCCCGTTCAGAAGTCGAGTTGAAGCGTCGAGGTGGCATGGGCGCCGAACAGCGCGATGGTGCCGGCCAGCGACACCAGCCACAGGCCGAGGGCGATCCTGCGCCGCCCCGCCAGGATGGCGGCCGCGCTTCCCGCGAACCCAATGAACGGCAGCACCATCATGGGCATCGACTCCGCGCAAGGACGCCGCGCACCGTCGCGGCCTCGGCGTCACCATACGAGCCTGCCTGGGTAACGGTCGAACCTTTCGTGAAGCCGCCTTGCCGGCCGGGTGCCATCGCGAAACCGCGTGCGGCCTGCTACCCTCCGGCCAAGCGACCGGCCCAGAGCGCAAGGGCGGCCGGCACCGGGAGATGTCGATGACCGCAGCCGTGACCTTAGCACCGTCCGACGCGACAGTCCCGGACGCCCCCGTCCTGCTGCGCCACGATGCCGACGGCGTCGCGACCCTCACGCTGAACCGCCCCCAGGCGCGCAACGCCCTGTCGATGGCCCTGATGGGCGCCCTTCAGGAGCAACTCGACGCGATCCGTGAGGATGCCGGGGTGCGCGTGGTGATCCTGCGCGGCGCCGGCCCGGCCTTCTGCGCCGGCCACGACCTCAAGGAGATGCGCGCCGATCCTTCGCGGGCGGCGACCGAGGCGGTGTTCCGCACCTGCGCCCGCCTGATGCTGAGCCTCACGCGCCTGCCGCAACCGGTGATTGCCCAGGTCCACGGCATCGCCACCGCGGCCGGCTGCCAGCTCGTCGCCACCTGCGACCTCGCGATCTGCACCGAAGGGGCCCGGTTCGCCACGCCGGGGGTCCAGATCGGCCTGTTCTGCTCGACCCCGATGGTCGCCCTCTCGCGGGCGGTGTCGCGCAAGGCCGCCCTGGAGATGCTGCTGGTCGGCGAGCCGATCGACGCGCAGGAGGCCTACAGGATCGGCCTCGTCAACCGCGCCGTGCCGGCCGCGGAACTGGACGGCGCGGTGGCCGCCATGGCCGAAAAAATCGCCGGGAAGGCCCGGCGGGTGCTGGCGGTCGGCAAGGAGGCGTTCGGCCGCCAGATCGAGATGGGCCTGGAAGAGGCCTACGGCTACACCGCCGAGGTCATGACCCGGAACATGATGATGGCCGACGCCCAGGAGGGCATCGACGCGTTCCTGACCAAGCGAACGCCGCGCTGGGAGCCCTGAGCCCGGCGCGATACGACGCAGGCCCCGTGCCGCGCGACGCGTAGGCTCCGGCCGTGCCCTGCCCTAGGATGAGGGCACACCCTGTCCTGCCGGTCTCGGCACGTCCTCGCGGAACGGCTGATGAGCACCCTCGACCTGTTCGGACTGACGCTCGCCTTCGTCGGCGCCATGCCGCCGCCCCGGCCGCCGCGTCCGCGGCCGGATCGTGCGACCTGGGCCGCGGCC
>NZ_VRVD01000282.1:0-6024 GCF_008040015.1 Methylobacterium sp. WL18
CTACGGTCGCCGGCTGAAGACCCTGCGAGGCCTCACCCCCTACGAATTTATTTGCCAGACCTGGACGAAAGAGCCCGAACGCTTCAGGCTCGATCCGTCACACCACATGCCGGGACCAAACATCTAGGCGCGGACCTTTGGGTGCCTGTGAGCGGCGTCGTTGTCCAGGATCACGTGGACGAGCTTGTCCGCCGGCACGGCAGCTTCGACGGCGTTGAGGAAGCGGATGAACTCGCCATGGCGATGGCGCTGCATGCAGCGACCGAGCACGGTGCCCTCCAAGACGTTGAGGGCCGCGAACAGGGTCGTGGTGCCGTGGCGGGTGCAGTCGTGGGTCTGGGCTGCGGGATGTCCTAGTTTGAGGGGCCGGTCGGGGCAGGTTCGTTCCAGGGCCTGGATCTGGCTCTCCTCATCCTGAGCTTGTCGAAGGATTGTCACTGGAGAGCATGACGGCATGGGGGGCGGGTCTATATAAAGACCCACCACACGGGCCCCCATCGAACAGGTTAGATGGGGGCCCGTCCTCGACCTTCTCGACCAAGGCCGGGTCGTGCGCGCGCTTGAAGGTGCGGACCCGATGTGATTGCAGGCGGTGTGCCTGCCAGATCCGCTAGACGAAGTGGATCGAGATCCCGATCCGCGCGGCGACGGCACGCCCGGTCTAATGGGTCAACGCGTCGGGCGGCTTTGAACAGGTCAGCGCGAGCACCTCCGCCACCGTCCGTGTGAGATGATGAGGCGGGATGCCGGGCGGGACGGGTCTTGTCGCACAGGAGGCCCTCGATGCCGTCCTCACCGTAGCGGTGCTGACATCGCCAGAGTGCGGGCCGACTGACGCCGGCCCGCCGGGCCAGGTCCTGCACGTCCAGACGCTCGGCCGAGAGCAGAACGATCCCGGCCCGTAGGATTTGCTTGAGGGGGGGCGGGATCGATCCTCGGCGATCGCGGTGAACTGTGAACGGGCGGTGGCGTCGAGGAGTACGCAGACGGTCTGGGCCATACCCCAGACTCACACACGTAACGCGCACCGTGAATCCTCATTCCGCGTCAGTGCACTAGGTGGCACTACCAAGCGTCAGCCGGATAGGGCGGCGCGCGGCCGCCATGCTTTCTATGCAACTGGCTGTGCGACGGGCGGGTTGACCTTGGGCGGCGGCGGCCTTATCCAATGGGTAGTCCTACTTTATTTGGACTGTGAGGCATTCGCTCAGCTGCTATCGCAACGGTAAGCTGAGGCGGTCTTCTCACATCGACATGGCCTCCCGCGCAGCGGGAGGCTCAGGCAGTCAGGCTCCGCCCGCACCGTGCGCGAGAACTGGCAGATCTGAAACCGACTTCCTCCTGCTTCGGATCGCTCCGGAGTCAGATGAAGTTCGTGTTCTGTCTGCCAATCGTCTCGTCCGTCGTGGAGTCAGATTTTCTTATGTCCGTCTCTATCCCAACCCGTGTTCGCCAGCGCAGCCTGGCTGCATCCCCTGCTCCGGTGTCGCGCGTCAGCGCTCCGACGGGGGCGAGCGTGTCACCGCGTGACATCAGCATCACGCATCAGCCGATCGGCGACATCCAGCCGCTCGACCGGCCGTTGCGCAGGCGTGGCAAAGGACAAGTCGAACGCCTCGCCGGCAACATTGAGCGGTTCGGGTGCTGCGTGGCGATTCTTGTCACAGCGTCTGGGGGCATTATCGACGGTCACGCGATCTACGAGGCCTGTCGGCGGCTCAAGCACGCGACCGTGCCCACGATCGTCATCGACCATCTCACCGGCGACGAAGTCAGGGCTCTTCGCCTCTCGCTCAATCGGATCGCCGAGAGCAGTACCTGGGACCCCGAAGCCCTCGCGTGCGAGTTCGCTCACCTGCTCGCGGTCGAGCCTGACCTCGTCGCGTTCACTGGGTTCGATTTGCCGGAGATCGATCTCGCGCTGACGTCGTCCTGCATCGATGGCTCAGACCCAGCCGACGCCCTTCCACAGGTGCCGGTATCAGCGGTCTCGCGCCTTGGAGATATCTGGGACTTCGCCGGTGGTCACCGGCTGCTGTGCGGAAATGCTCGTGCTGGTGAGAGCTACGCCGCTGTGCTCGCCGGCCAGGGCGTCCAGAAGGTCGCGACGGATCCGCCTTATGGGTGTTACATTCGCGATTACGTCAGTGGCAGGCACGGAGAGTTCGTTGAAGGCTCCGGCATGGGCGAGGCCGAGGCCACCGTGTTCTTCGAGAGCTTCCTCGGTGCGATGGTCCCGCATCTCGAAGACGGTGCGATCGTCGAGATGTTCATCGACGCACGCGGGATGCTCCCACTGTTGACTGCCGCGCGGGGCGCAGGTCTGACCCAACTCACGACCTGCGTCTGGGACAAAGGCGTGGGTGGAATGGGCTCGCTTTATCGGCAGCAAACTGAATTCGTGCTGGTGATGAAACACGGGCGGGGTCGGCATATCAACAACATCGCGTTGGGCCGGCACGGGCGCAACCGCACCACGATCTGGTCAGCGCCCGGGCTGAACGGGTTCGGGCGCGGGCGGGAGGAGGCGTTGGCCCTGCACCCGACCGTGAAACCGGTCGGGCTGATCGCAGACGCAATGCTCGATACCTCGCACCGCGGCGGCTTGATTCTCGACCCGTTCTGCGGCTCTGGCACAACCCTGCTTGCAGCCCACCGCACCGGCCGGATCGGGTACGGGATCGAGCTCGACCCGGTCTACGTCGACGTCGCCGTCCGGCGGATGGAAGCCCTGACGGGGGCGCTCGCGCGCCAGGCAGGCACGGGACGCACCTTCGCGGAACAGGCTGAACGGCGGTCGTATGAGACATCGGCCTTGCCACCGGCCGCGGCCGACGCGTGAGGAGGTCGCGATGTCCGGTGAGCCGATCGAGTCGAACGACAATGTCGTCGCGCGAGAGGACGATCTCGCGCCGCAAACGTCCTGTGCGGACGGTGGAGGTGCTGGGCGGGCTCGGAGCACCCGTGCCGGTGGAGGCCGCTTTTCGCGCGGACAGTCCGGTAACCCGAGGGGGCGGCCCCGCAAGCAGCCTGAGCCCTTCGTCGCGATGATGAAGCGCGTCTTGAACGAGACGGTCCAACTCAATCGCGATGGAAAGCGGGTGGAGATGTCGTGCGGCGAGGCGGTGTTTCGCTCGATGTGCCACAAGGCGATGTCGGACCCACGCATCGGCAAGGAGGTCTTCAAGCTGGTCGCGGTCCATGAGTCGGTAGTCGTTGCCGGCGAGACCGGCACAGACCCGGCGCAAAGTGAAGCTGTGTATCAGAATCACTACGCCCGGATGCGGCGTCAGATCCTCGCCGAACGCTCACCGGAGGGTGGAGACAACTCGGCTGCGAGCGACAACGACAATCCGGGGCCCGGGTGCGATCCGGAGCATACACCGTGATCATGACCGCGGAGATGATGTCGGTCGCGCTACGCACCAACTTGGCCACCTTCGTCGAGCAAGCCTTCGCGACGCTCGAGCCGGGAACAGCGTTCGCGCCGAATTGGCACTACGACCATCTGTGCTGGGCGCTCCAGCGGGTGTTGTGCGGCGACCTACGCCGGTTGATCATCAACGTACCGCCGCGCTCGGGTAAGTCGATCATCGCCAGCGTCGCATTCCCGATGTTCGCGCTGGGTCACGACCCGAGTCGACGCGTCATCTGCATCTCGCACACCAAGGATCTCGCCAGAAAGTTCAGCCTCGATCGACGCTTGCTGGCGCAGAGCCCATGGTTCGGCTCTGTGTTCCCGAGGTTCCGACTGACGGGCCCGCGACCCCGCGATCTCGAACTGACAACGACGCTTCGCGGCTCGATATTCGCCGCCGGTATGGGCGGGGCGGTGCTCGGGCGCGGCGCTGATCTCATCGTGATCGACGATCCGATCAAGGCGGTAGATGCGCTCTCAAAGGCTGAGCGTCGGCGGGTCAACGAGGCGTTCGACAACACGTTGCTCACACGCTTGAACGACAAGCAGCTCGGCGCGATTGTCATCGTGATGCAGCGGCTGCATGTCGATGACCTCGTCGGCCATGTGCTCGAGCGGGACGAGTGGGAGGTGGTATCACTGCCCGCGATCGCCACAGAGGATACCCAACATCGCCTAAGTGACGTCCCCGGGGACGTGTACCGGCGCCGGGTTGGAGACTTGCTGCACTGCGAGCGTGAGCCGATGGCGGTGTTGGAGCAAATGCGGCGCGCCCAGGGCTCGTTGACCTTCCAAGCACAGTACCAGCAGGACCCGGCGCCTGTTGGCGGCAACGTGATCCAGCGCTCGTGGCTGCGCAGCTACGACGTACGCCCGAGCCGTTTCGATCGGATCGTGGCCACCTGGGATACCGCCTCGACCCTGTCCGAGACGAGCGATTGGTCCGTGGGCACGGTCTGGGGTGCGGTCGGGCTGGACTACTACCTGCTCGACGTGGTCAGAGGGCGATGGGAATCTTGGGAGTTGCGCCAGAGAATCGTCGCGTTGAGCGAGCGCTGGCGTGTTGATACGACTTTGATCGAGAAGACCCAGCTCGGCTACGCGCTGCTACAAGACCTACGTAGAACCAAGACATTGGTGCCGATCCTGGTCGAGCCCCGTTACGACAAGGAGGCGCGGGTGCTGGCGCAAGCAGCCCGGTTTGAGGCAGGTCAGGTGTATCTCCCGACCGATTCGCCGTGGCTTGGCGAGTACGTCAACGAATTACTGGCGTTTCCGAATGGACGCCACGACGATCAGGTGGATGCCACCACGTATGCGCTCCATTACCTGACTGGGTGCCAACCTCGGGTCGAACCAAGGGTCAGGCGGACCCGCGAAAGCATTCGTAGAGGGCGACTGAATTATCAATCCAATTCTCCAACAGAGCTTGTTGTTGGTAGCCCAGATTATGCTCCGATACAGCCGCGCATCATCGCAGTCCCAGCCACTTGGAAGCCTGGCGACGTAATCTCATGACCTTACAACAAAGGCTGTGAGGAAAAACGATTTACCTTAGGAAGGATCGGGCCGGATACCCCTATGTGCTATCCGGTCAACTGCCCGGCACCACAGCACATCCGGGAGCCGGTACACCCATACCCCGCACGCCATCCCGGCGAGCAGCAGCAGGACCAGATACGCCAATCCCTCCAGCCCGAGGCTAGGCGCCGCCTCCGGTTCCGCCCGGTCGTACCAAAGCGGGTCGGCGTCCCAGTGAGGATCGTTCTCGTCCAAGACTGAACCTCCTCGCGCCGCAAACCTCGACGCGGCCGTATCGGTTAGCAATTCGTTTACCAGCCGGATCCGTCAGGGAGCGCGCGCCCCGCCTCACCCCTCGTCCGGCAGCGGCCGCAGCAGCGCGCCTAGAAGGAAGCCGAGCTGGCCGCAGATCAGCAAGCGCCACCCCGCGCCGCAGCCCGCCACTGAGGCTGAGGTGATGGATCTGGAACCCGTAGGCGAGTTCGGCCGCCACCACCGGCAGGAACACCGGCAGGCCCCAGACCGAGTCGAACCGCCCCAACCCACCCCGAGTAGGGCGTTCAGCAGCAGACCCTTCATGACGATCCCGTCGTCGACCCCGTCCCCGCATCTGCCCCGGCGCCGGACCGATCCCGGCCCGGATGGTCCGGTGCTCGTCCGCGGGCGACGTCCTGCGGTCGCCCCGCGTCTCGGCCGAAGCCGCTACTTGCTGCCGCGCTGGGCGAGCACGGCCGGGACGGTGCGCAGCATGATCGCGATGTCCTGGCGCAGGCTCCAGCGGCTGGCGTAGTCCAGGTCGAGCGCCACGCGCTCGGCGTAGCTGGTGTCCGAGCGGCCCGAGACCTGCCACAGCCCGGTGACGCCAGGCGGCACGGCAAAGCAGGTCGAGAACGCCCGGCCGTAGCGGGCGACCTCGGCCTGCACGATCGGACGCGACCCGACCAGGCTCATCTCGCCGCGCAGGACGTTCCACAGCTGCGGCAGCTCGTCCAGCGAGGTCTTGCGCAGCACCTGGCCGATGGTTGTGATGCGCGGATCGTCGGAGAGCTTGTGCGTGGCGGCCCACTCGGCCCGGGCGCGTGGGC
>NZ_VRVD01000283.1:0-5966 GCF_008040015.1 Methylobacterium sp. WL18
GTACCGGCGCCCTCCCGGCCCCTCGTGCGCCGGCTGCGCCGGGCCAAGCAGATGGTGCTCGGCCGGCGCATGCCCCTGTTCGTGCGCCGCTGCCTGTACCTCGCCGGCACCCTGCGGCGGAGCGTTCCGTGAGGTCGGCTCCCGAACGGCAGGGCGCCCGGCGGATCTATCTCGACCGGACCCATCTGCGCGGCCACGTCACCGGGATCGAGCGGATCACCCTCGACCTGTTCGCCCCGGACCGGCTCGCACCGCACGATGTCCGGCCGGTCACCAGCGGCTCGCTGCCCGGAATGATCGCGCAGCAACAGTTCGGCCTGCCGCTGCGGACGCTGGCCGACCGCGACGCGCTCTTCCTGTTCCCGGGCTTCCCGCCGGGGCCGCTCTGCGCCGTCGCGGCCGAGCGCTGCCTGTTCTACGTCCACGACACCTTCCTGCTCGACCGGCCGGAGGATCTGAGCCTGAAGAGCCGGCTCTACATGAGCCCGAGCTTCGCCCGGGCGCTGCGCTGGTGCCCGAACCTGTTCGTGAACAGCCGCACCACCGGACACGCCGTCCGGGCCGTCAGCCCGCCGCACGCACGGGTCGCCCTGCTGAGGCCGTCCGTGCGGGACGCCTTCGGCCTCGCCGACCTGCCGGGGCCGGCGTCCTACGATCCGGGCATGCCGTTGCGCCTGCTGGCGATCGGCACGATCGAGCCGCGCAAGGACTATGCGGCCTCCCTGGCGCTGGTCGCCGCGCTCAACCGGGCCGGAATGCCGGCGGAACTGCACCTGGTCGGCCGGGTCGGCTGGGGCCGCCACGCCTTCCTGGATGACCCGCCGCCTTACCTCCACCGGTACGGGTATCTCGCCGATGCGGAGCTGCGGGCGCTGGCCGGTTCCTGCCACCTGCTGCTCTCGACATCGAAAGCCGAGGGGCTCGGCTTGCCCCTGCTGGAGGTGCAGCATGGCGGCCTGCCGGTGGTGGCACCGGACGCGCCGGTGTTCCGCGAGGTGCTGGACGCCTCCGCCCTGCTGATCCGCCCCGAGGATCCAGAGGCCGCTGCGGCAGCGCTCGCCGCCTGGGTCGGCGAAGGCGGCCTCACCCGGTCGGCGGCGGAAAGCCGTGGGAACGTGGCGCGGTGGAACGCGGCTGCGTCCGAGGACAAGGAGCGCTTCGGGCGCTTCCTGGCGGGGGATCCGGACGCATACGCGGAACCGGGCACCACCCGCATCGGATGAGTCCGTTTACGTAGTCCCCAACATTTAAAGGCCTGATCGGGCCACAAAATCGTGACAGACCGTTCTCGTTCTAGCGGCGATATCTATACGGTTGCTGCTGCAGGGTGTGCATCAAGGCGAGAGTACTGGTTCGGTATGCTGGTTGCTGGAGTGTCGAGGAAGACACCGCCTCGGTGGAGGTTCTGTCCCGGATCGGCACGGTGGTGACCGGAAAGGGGACGGGAGCAGGATGGCGGTGGAAGACGGCACCGGTCGTCGTCCGACAGGTCAGGAGCGAGGCGCATGTTCGACTTCTCGACACGCATGAGCGGTGAGCAGCCCGTCCGCATGGTGCTGCCCCAGGTCGAATCCCGGCCGGAGGCGCGGGTGATCCTGCGCCGCCTGTGGCGGGGCAGCGGCTTCATCGTGCTGGGCGCCCTGTTCATGGTGGCGGCCGCCGTGGCGCTGCTCGGCCTGATCCCGCCGCGCTACACTTCCTCCATCCAGGTCCTGGTCGATCCCAGCGACCTGCGGGTCGTCGAGAACGACGTGAACGCCCGCCAGCCCCAGGCCGATAGCGGCGTCTCCATCGCCGAGAGCCAGGTGCGGGTGATCCAGTCCGACAACGTCCTGCGCCGGGTGATCGCCAAGCTGCATCTCGACCAGGACGACGAGTTCGTGCTCCCCGACGGCAACAACCCGACGATCGCGTGGATCAAGGGTGCGCTCGGTATGCTGCCGCCAGCCGCGAGCCGCGACCCGGTCAACATCGCCCTCGACACGCTCCAGACCAAGCTCAGCGTCCGCCGGGCCGAGCGGACCTTCGTGATCGACGCCTCGGTGCAGTCGCGCGATCCCGAGAAGGCCGCCCGGATCGCCAACGCCATCGGCGACGCCTACTTCGCCGAGGAGGCGGCCGCCCGCACCGATACCGCGCGGCGCGCCTACGACGCGCTCACCGGACGGCTGGGCAGCCTCAAGCGCGACGTCGAGCAGGCCGAGGGCGAGGTGGTGCGCTACCGCGAGGCCCACAAGCTCGTGGCCTCGAGCGGTCGCCTGCTGACCGACCAGCAGCTCGGCGACCTCAACCAGCAGCTCGTCACCGCGTCGATCAAGACCGCCGAGGCGAAGTCGCGCCTCGACCAAGCCCGCAAGATGCGCACCTCGGACCCGAGCACCGCCCTGCCGGAGATGCTGCAATCCCTGGAGATGCAGGCGCTGCGGCAGCAATACGCCACGCTCTCGCGCAACACCGCCGAGCTCGCCACCCGGCTCGGCGAGCGCCACCCGGCCATGGCCGAGCAATACGCCCAGCAGCGTGACCTCCAGCGCCTGATCCAGCGCGAGAAGGAGCGGATCATCGACACGACCCAGAAGGATTACGACCGGGCCGCCGCCAGCGAGGCGGCGATCCGGACCAATCTCGACCGGGTGAAGACCGAGACCGTGAGCAGCGACCGCGCCTATGTGGGCTTACGCGAGCTGGAGCGGACGCTGGAGGCCCGCCGGGGAGTCTACGAGGCCTATCTGAAGCGCGCCCGCGAGGCGAGCGAGCAGGAGCGCCTCAACACCACCAACGTCCGGATCATTTCAGTGGCGACGCCGGCCCGCCAGCGGACCTTCCCGCCCTCGCCGAAGATCGTGCTGCCGGTGGCCCTCGTGCTCGGCCTGCTGCTCGGCGGCGCCATCGCGTTGGCGCTCGGCGCCGACAGCGATCGTCGGCGGTTCCGCCGGGCCGTCGCCCGCCCCGGGACCAGCTTCCGGGCCGCCGATGCGTGATGTCGAGGCTCCGAGCCCGGCAGACTCGGAGCCGGTGTCGCGGGACCGGGCTGCTCCGGAGCCGTCCACGACCGTCATGCTGTTCGGCTACGGCTTCCACGTCGGCACCGCGTCCGCGATCGTGACCGCGGTGGCGGCACGGCGCTCGGATGGTCCCCGGACGATCGTCACCGCCAACGTCGACCACGTCGTCCAGCTCGCCGAGGACGCGGATTTCCGGGGCGCCTACGCGCGCGCCGCCGCCCGGACCCTCGACGGCATGCCGTTGGTCTGGCTCGCCCGGGTGGCGAGCGGCCGGCCGGCGGAGCGGATCACCGGCCACGACCTCCTGGCCTGCATCCTGGCCGACCCGCCGCCCTACGCCCGCCGGGTGTTCTTCGTCGCCGCCCGCCAGGACGTCGCCGACATGCTGACCACGCGCCTCCAGGCCGCCGGCACCACCCTTCTGGTGATGGGCGTCGGCGCACCGAAATCGGAAGTCTGGGTCGATCGCCAGGGTCGGGCGCTGGGCAACCCGGTGGTGTTCTGCGTCGGCGACGCCCTCTCGGTCGCGGCCGGCTGCCTCCCCCGCGCCCCGTGGCTGATGCAACGGCTCGGCCTCGAATGGGTGTTCCGCTTCCTATGCGCCCCGCGCCGTCTCTTCCGCCGCTACTTCATCGAATCCTGGCGCTTCATCGGCATCGCCGTGCGCGACCGGGTTTCGGGGCGGCGGGATTGAGGGGGCGGGCCGGCGCCGGGTGCGCAAGCCCCATCCCATCCACGCCCTGATCGTCAGCGTGATTGGACAGTCGTTCGTCCGGCTTCGCCCCACCGTCGTCTGTCATTCCAACGTGTCGCGGGCGAGCTTCAGTCGGCTACGCAAACAGCTCCGGCCGGCGCAGTTGCAGCGCAAAGAGCAGCAGCAGCGACTTCATGTCGGTGAGGGCGCCGCGGCGGGTCATGGCCAGGAGTTCCGGCAGCGGGATCTCATGCACGGCCACCGCCTCGCCCTCCGCGGCCAGGCCGCCGCCGGCGCCGGTGCGGTCGGATTCCCCGTAGGCGGCCAGGAACAGATCCATCCGCTCGGTCGAGATGCCCGGCATCGTCCAGGCGCTGGCCACGAGGTCGAGGGCGCCGAGGCGCAGCCCGGTCTCCTCGGCGGCCTCGCGCCGGACCTCGTCCTCCGGCGCGCCGTCATCGAGCAGCCCCGCCGGGACCTCGACATGGCTCGGCGGACCGCCGGAATAGAGCACCGGCGCCCGGAACTGCGAGACCAGCGTCGCCACCCGCCGGACCGGATCGTACGGCAGCACCGCGACGGCGCGGCCGTGATCCTCCATCTCGCGCGTGATGCGCGTGCCGTCGTCCTGCATTACCTCGGCCACGAGGTAGCGGGCCCATCCCTCGTGCACGAGGCGCACGCCCCCGATCCGTGGTGCCATGCCGTCTCCGCTATATCCCTGGGAACCGGACGGATCGCTCAGGAATGCGGCGGCTTCGCGGAGGCCGTCATGCGGAAACGCAGGCGATCGCCGTCCCGCTCGGCCGAATCGAGCCGGGCACCCTCCTCGCGCACGAGGTTCGGGATGTCGATCATCGCCATCGGATCCGTGCAGGTGACCACCAGGACCCGCCCGGCGCCCAGCGCGCGCAGGGCCTTGCGGGTGCGCAGGACCGGGAGCGGGCATTTCAACCCGGTCAAGTCGAGTTCGACACGATCCGGTTCGTCGTCCTGCACGGGGTCGGCCTCATCCCGCACCGATACCCGCGCTCGCGACGGCCGACTACCACTCGTGATAGCCGAAGACCGGACCGCGATACGTGTCCGGCGCGAACACATAGTAGGTCGGGCCGTAATAGCCGTATTCCATGTTGCGACCAGGGGTCGGCGCGTATCCGTATCCGTAACCGAACGGCACCGGATAGCCGTACTCGCCGTAATAGCTGTATTCTGGACGGACCCGTGCCTCTGCGACGAGTCCCGCACCCACGGGCGGGCGTGCGACCGGGACGGCGCGTTGGGCGCGATACGGCCCCAGATCCGCGGCGAAGCAAACGCCGCCGGCCGTCACGGCGGATAAGACGCCGGCCGCAAGCGCGACGGTGTGGCGAGTCATGGCGTCGGTCTCCTGACGAGGACGATTCGGCCTCGGAGGGATCCGATCACATGGCCTGCGGCAGACTAGCCTCGCGGGCCTTGGCTGAAGCTTGCGGCTCCCGTTGAAGGTGATTCGGATCGGGGACTCGGCCCAGGACAGCGTGTCTGACAGGTGACAAAAAATCCCGGCCTCGATGAGACCGGGAATGTTGGAGCAGATTGGAATACGGACTTACCAGCCGTAATCGTCGTAGCCGTAAGCCGGGTAGCCATAAGCGGGATAGGCGTAGCTGCGGACCGGCGCGTAGCCGTAGCCATAGGCCGGGTAGCCGTAGCCGCCGTAATAGCCGTAGCGGGGAGCCGCACTGGCGGCCAGCGCCCCGCCGATGATGCCGAGGGCGGCACCGGCCGCGACGGCGCCGGCGACGCGGCCGCCATAGCCGCGGCGGTATCCGTAGCCGCCGCCATAATAGCCCCGGCGCCACCCGACGGTGTCGATATGGGTGCTGGGGCCGCCGACCTGCACGGCACTTTGCGCCGGCAGAGGGGTCGCCTCGGCGGCGGTGAATGAACCGGCGATCATGGCCAGCGCCGATGCGCCGGCGACGAGAGATGTGGTGATGCGGGACATGGACACTTCCTCCACGCGCTGAACCATCGGCGTGAGAACCGTCAGGTATCGCACTTCGTTCCGCGCCACGGTGTGCGGCCGCACGGTCTCGATGGCGCGCGGTTCAGAACACGCATTCCGAGAAGGCCGGGCGCACGCAGGCACCCCAGCGGCCCTCGTAATCGGCGAGCAGGTCGTCGGCCCGGGTGCGCCCCGCCGTGACGATCGCCTCCAGGGGCTGAAGGTAGACGGTCTCGTCGCGGCCCTCGGCGTCGCGCCGGGCCCGTGCGCGAAGACC
>NZ_VRVD01000284.1:0-5940 GCF_008040015.1 Methylobacterium sp. WL18
GGCCGGTCCCTTCGCGGTCCCGGCCCGCGCGCACCGCCGGACGATGCGAAGGGCCGACGAAGTCTGGGGCCACCGCCCGCCCGAGTCCCGCCAGACTTCGCGTCGTCGACAGGCGGGGTCCGGCCGATGACGCGATCCGCGGCGTTTCCCGAAAACAGGACGCCCTGCTGGCCCTGGGCCGCACCCTGCGCGACAGCGGCTACACCTTTACGACGGTGACCCCCGCCACCCATGCAATCGTCAACGCACGGTCGTGCAACGCCGAAGCGCGCAACCTGCGCGACGTGATCGGCTGGAGCCGGCCGTTCCGGGCCGAGATTCTGCCCGGAGAGGTCTTGAGCCGGCTTCGGGACGCCGGGGCCGTGGTCGAGGACGGCGCGCTGTTGCGCCCGACCGTCCGGTTCTCCAGCCTCGACGGCGAATTGCTCGCGCATTCTTCCTATCCGCCGACCGCCACCGATGCGGTGTTCTTCGGGCCGGACACGATGCGCTTCGTCGCGGCGGTGGTGGCCCATCTGGAGGCGCGGCCGAGTCCGGTGCGCCGGGCGGTCGATCTCGGCTGCGGTTCCGGGGCTGCCGGGATCTGCATCGCCAAGCGGTCGCCCGGGGCCGAGGTGGTGCTGGTGGACATCAACCCCGCCGCGCTGCGGGCGGCCCGGGTCAACGCCCGGCTGGCCGGGACCGACGGCGTCGACGTCCGGCACGGCGACATGCTGCGCGACGTCGAGGGGACGTTCGACCTGATCGTCTCGAACCCGCCCTTCATGATCGATCCGGCGGCCCGGGCCTACCGGCACGGCGGCGGTCCGCTCGGGGCCGGCCTGCCGCTGGCGGTGGTCGAGCAGGCGATCGCGCGGTTGGCGCCCGGGGGCAGCCTGGTGCTGTTCACCGGGGCGGCGATCGTCGCGGGGGCGGACCCGTTCCGGGACGCGGTGGCCGAGGCCTGCGGCCGCGCCGGCCTGGACTGGACCTACCGCGAGTTCGATCCGGACGCGTACGGCGAGGAGCTGGCCAAACCGGAATACGCCGCCGTCGAGCGCCTCGCTTTGGTGGTGCTCACGGTGAACCGGCCAGGGACCCGGCCATGAGCGAGGCCGACGGCGGGCGCGATGAGGTCCTGAACGACGAGTTCCTGAACGATGTCCTGGCCGGCCTCACGGCCGATGCGAAGACCCTGCCGGGCAAGTATCTCTGGGACGAGACCGGCTCGGACCTGTTCGATCGGATCTGCCACAGCCCCGATTACTACCCGACCCGCCAGGAGATGGCGTTGCTGCCCCGGGTCGCGGCCGAGCTGGCGGGCACGGTCGCGCCGGGCGTGACCGTGGTGGAGTTCGGCAGCGGCGCCAGCCGCAAGATCCGCACCCTGCTCGACGCCCTGACCCGGCCGGCCGCCTACGTGGCGATCGACATCTCCGGCGAGTACCTGGAGGGCGCGATCCGGCGCCTGGCCGCGGATTACCCCGACATCGCCATGGTGCCGGTCTGCGCCGACTACGCCAAGCCGGTGCCGCTCCCCGTGGCGGCGGGGCCGGGCGGCATCCTGGGCTTCTACCCGGGCACCAGCATCGGCAACTTCGCGCCCCCGGAGGCCGGCCTGTTCCTGGAGCGGGCGCGCACGACCCTGGGGCCCAGCCTGTTCCTGGTCGGCGCCGACGCCACGGTCGAGCCCGAGCGCCTCCAGCGGGCCTATGCCGGCGCGGACGGGCTGATGGCGGCGTTCCACCGGAACATCCTGGTCCGGCTCAACCGCGAGCTCGGGGCCGACTTCGACCTGCACAACTTCCGGCACGGGATCACGCTGTGCCCCGATCCGCTGCGGGTCGAGGCGCATCTCGAGGCGCTCCGTCCGGCGACCTATCACCTCGGCGGGCGGGCGATCGCCTTCGCCGCGGGCGAGCGCATCCGCACCGACACCTCCCACAAGTACACGTCGGCGGCGTTCCAGGCGCTGGCCCGCCGGAGCGGCTGGCAGCCGCGCGGCCTGTGGCAGGCGGAGGACGGGCGCTTCAACCTGCACCTGCTGGAGCATGCCGGCGGGTGAACGCCCGTCGAGGCCGGGCGCGTCGTCCGGCGTGGGGTATGGTGCTCACACGGCGCTGTCGGAGGCGCGCAACGGCCGGGGCCGGGCGCGTCTCGCCCCCCTCTGCGGGCTACCGGATTCACACGTCGGCTTGCGAAAGCCGCGACGCGCCCCCTCTCCCGTGCGGGAGAGGGTTGGGGCGAGGGGGCAGGTCTCTCCGGACAGGTCGCACCCCTCACCCTCTCCCTCTCCCGCACGGGAGAGGGGACCGGCGCCGGATCCTGCGACCGCGTTGCCCAGCCCGATCCGTGAATCCGGTAGCGCGCGGGGGGGGAGGGAGCCGCACCTGGGTCCGGCCGTCGCGTCCATCCCGCCAATGAGGAGAGGGCCCGTGTCTGTGCCGAGCCGGCGTGTCGTCCAGCCGCGGACGATCGGGTTGCGACATGGGAATCCGTCGGCCCCTCGGGCGAAGCCCCGTCGAGCCCAGCCACGGGGCGGATCGGAGCGGCCCCGGACCGGAGGCCCGCCGCGTAAAGGACCCTCGCCCTCAGGCGCACACGCTCACGCGGTCTGGAACGGCCGGTGCTTGTCGTCGTCGGTGTCGGTGGCCGCGCCCTTCGGCACGGTGTCGGTCTCGACCATGCTGCGCTGGTCGCGCGGCGGCGGCGGGAAATCCGTCAGCGGGCGCCAGGGCGACGCCGGCACGCCCATCCGCACGGCGTTGGCCGAGCGGAACAGCCAGGCCCCCACCAGCATCCAGGGCACGACGAAGAAAACGAAAGCAGTGAGTCCCACGACGATCCTCCCGGGCTGTAAGCCATTAAGCGCGCCGCCGAAGTGGATACCGGTTCGGCGTCAGCGAGCGCGTCGAATCAACGCCCTCATGCAAACGCGTGACCGGCCGCCATCGATCCGGGGGGCTTCACGCCTCGTCGGAACCCGCCGGGGCGCCCAGGAGGGCCCCGTGGCGATAGGCGCTGGGCGCCAGGCCGTGGCGCTCCTTGAAGCGGCGGGAGAAATGGGCCTGGCTGGCGAAGACGCAGCCGAACGCCAGGGTGCCGATCGGGAGATGCGCGCAGCCCGGATCGGCCAGCCGTCTGGTCGCGGCCTCCAGCCGGCGCTGCCAGATCCAGTCCGAGATGTGCTGGCCGCGCTCGTGGAACAGCTCCTGCAGCCGGCGCAGCGAGACGCCGACCGCGGCCGCGAGCTGCGGCGGGTCGAGGGTCGTGTCGCCGAGATGGGCTTCGACATAGGCCTTGGCGCGCTGGACCACGACGGTGCCGTGCAGCGGCCGCGGGACCTCGCGCGCCAGGCGCTCCGCGATGCTCGCCACCACGAGGTCCACGGCGACCGATCCCATGCGGGACGCCGCATCGGGCGTGAGCTGGGGCCCCACGCGGATCAGTTCCTGGACGAAGGTCAACGCCAGCGACGTGGACGCCAGCTCCGCCCCGACCGTCAGGGCCGTGTAGAGCTGCGTCGATCCGAGGGCGCTCGCCAGGCGCTCCCGGGGGACTTCCAGGAGCAGGGATCGGCTCCCCGCACTCGACGTGTGGACGGCCGGCCGTTGATCGAGGAGGACCAGGTCGCCGGCGCCCACCACGGCATCCCGGCCATCCTGAAGGGTGCTCGAGGTGCCCGCGAGGTTGAAGATCACGGCGACCCCGGCGTCGCGATCCTGACGCCGCATCAGGTCGCTGGTCGTCTCGTTGCGGACGGCACCCTGGGTCACCCGCGTCAGGTCGAGGGACCCGACCCGGGCGACCTCGAGCTTGGCCGCGAAGGGGCCATCGTCGAGGCGAGTATGATCGACCTTCGCACCGAAACCGATCAAGGCGTCTTGCCAGAGCCGGAAACTGTCGCGCGGATGCAATCCTTCCGTCGAGAACAGTGTCTGCATGGAATCCACGGCGGCCCTTCTTCGGTGTCGCGACCGAAAAGTCCGGTACCGTACACAACCAGGGTTTTCAAACACGGCGCGAAATTAACCTAGGGATGTAAGTATTCGTCCTGGGGGTCGCGGCGGGGCGCCTTGCGATCGTTCAGGTATGGCCGCGGGCGCAAGCCGTCGACGCGTGGGGACGGAACACGGAACCGTGACCCGATTGCTCGTCGGGGTGCCAGCGCCTGTGACCGATTTGCAAGACGGTTACGGACGGCCATCGGAAGCAGAAAAACAAACATACGATAGTTTATAAATCG
This sequence comes from Methylobacterium sp. WL18, assembly GCF_008040015.1. NCBI lineage: Bacteria > Pseudomonadati > Pseudomonadota > Alphaproteobacteria > Hyphomicrobiales > Methylobacteriaceae > Methylobacterium > Methylobacterium sp. WL18. The sequence continues at coordinate 4,226 of NZ_VRVD01000284.1, forward strand.
AGCGATCCTGCGATGACGGCTGAAAATCTCAGGTTTCGAGCAGTTCGGCCGAGGGTGCGTGCAGACAGTCCTTTCAACACGTGAAATCAAAGAGAGCGCGCGGTTCAAGCTGTGGCGTGAAGTCATCTTCGACCGCATGGGGCCGATTGAGCTGAGTCAAACCTGTGATCGACCTTTCGAAGGACTGATACAGGCGGCCGATGTCGGTAGCTTGCGGATCACCCGCATTCGCGAAAGCAACGTGCGGTCGGAGATCACGCCGCAGACCCTGCGTCGGCGGGAGCGGACCGGGGCGGTCTTCGCGCTGATCCAGCTCGAAGGCCGCTCGATCAACGTCCAGGACGGCCGGGAGGCCATCCAGGGAGCCGGCGAGATCGTGCTGCTGGCCGACCGCCCGAACGTGCACGTCTCGGGGGCCGGCGACCAGTCCCTCGTGCTCGAGATCCCGGTCGCGCCCCTGACGCACATGCTGGGGCCGACCCGGCACTTCACCGCCCTGACGTTCGGGGGCGACGACGGCACCGGCGTGCTGGTGAAGGCGTTCTTCAGCGATCTCGTCCGGGTCCACGCGGACCTCGACGCCGTCACGGCCGAACGCATGGCCGGCGTCGGCATCGACCTGATCGTGGCGAGCCTCGCCGAGCGCCTGGCCAGGGCGGTGCCGCGACCGCTCCACGGCAGCGTCGTGGTCCAGCGCGCCAAGGCCCATGTCGAGGCCAACCTGGGCGACACGACCCTCGATCCGCCCCGGCTCGCGGCCGCCGTCGGGGTTTCCCTGCGCCGGCTGCAGGAGCTGTTCCAGGAGCGCGGCCAGCACATCTCCGATTGGATCTGGCAGCGCCGGCTGGACGCCGCGGCCGACCGCCTTGCGGATCCGGGCTGCGCCCACATCGCCATCGGCAACCTCGCGTATGGCAGCGGCTTCACCAACCAGGCCCACTTCGCCCGCCGCTTCAAGGCGCGCTACGGCCTGAGCCCCAGCGCGTACCGGGCCGTTTCCGCGAAGCCGCCCCCGGGCCGGTGATCTGACGTGCCCCCGCCGGCCCGGGCCGTGGCGCGGCCTCGCGCCTGCGCGACGGGCTCAGCTGCCGCCCCCGACCCGTCGCAACGCCGCAGGCGGGATAGCTTTCGGGACTGCGGTGGTTTGCGGGACGACAGCATGGGGGCAGGATGGACGCCACCAGTCCTAGAATGGCGCCCGAGACCGCGCCGAAAGGCCCGACCGCGCCGAGAACCTCGACCCCGCAGGCGCATCCGGCGGAGCTGACCCTGCGCGGCATCGCGCTCGGGACCGTCATCACGGTCGTCTTCATGGCGGCTAACCTCTACATGGGGTTGAAGACCGGGATGACGTTCTCGTCCTCGATCCCGGCCGCGATGCTGTCGATGGGCGCGTTCCGGCTGATGGGCGGCGCCGGCATCCTCGAGAACAACATCGTCCAGACCCAGGCCTCGGCGGCCGGCACCCTGTGCAACGTCATCCTGGTCCTGCCGGGCCTGGTGCTGATCGGGCACTGGCACGGCTTCCCGTTCTGGCAGACCACGGCGGTCTGCGCCCTGGGCGGCCTGCTCGGCGTGGCGTTCTCGATCCCGTTGCGGCGGGCGCTGGTCTCGGGCAGCGACCTGCCCTACCCGGAGGGCATCGCCGCCGCCGAGGTCCTCAAGACCGGCCACGAGGAGGAGGGCGGCCACGGCCTGCGCGACCTGCTCGCCGC
>NZ_VRVD01000285.1:0-5924 GCF_008040015.1 Methylobacterium sp. WL18
ATACCGGGCATAACCCCCGCCGGTCCGGCCGCGGCGGCGTGGCGCCCGGGGCGGACCGGCGGGGGTTATGCCCGGTATCCAATACCGAAACCGTGAAAAATTGCGCACAAGGCAATGTCCGGCCACAAACGAAGCCCTATCCTTGCGGCGGAACCCAGGCCGTCGAAGCCGGGATTCGGGAGCGAATCAGCCCACCGCCCTGCGACGGGGGGACCGAACGCCCCTGGATTCCAGCGCGCCGGCCCCGCTTTCCTGGAGCCGGCCGTGTTGTCACGCGACGGGCGGCGTGCTCCAGATCCTTGTCATCGCGCGCTGTCCCCGGACGCCGGGTCTCCCGGTCCCGCAGCGTGCTCCAGGGCCCCGGACGATGTCGAATGTCTATCGCCTGCTGATCTGTGACGACGACGCGATCCTGCGCGACACGCTCACCGAGCAGCTCGACCTCTGCGAAGAATTCACCGTGGTCACCGAGGCGAACGCCGCGGACGCGGTCCGGCGGGTCGCGGCCGAGCGCATCGACCTCGCCGTGATGGATGTCGGCCTGCCCGACCTCGACGGACGCGAGGCCGTGCGCCGGATGCGGGCCGGCGGCTTCCGCGGCCCGGTGATCATGCTGACGGCGCAGGACTCGGAGGCGGACCACGTCGAGGGCCTTGAGGCGGGCGCCAACGACTACGTCACCAAGCCGTTCAAGTTCGGCATCCTGCTCGCCCGGATCCGCGCGCATCTGCGCAGCCACGAGGCGTCCGAGGACGCGGTGTTCCAGATCGGCCCGTACACGTTCCGGCCCGGCGCCAAGCTGCTGGTCGGCGAGCGCGGCTCGAAGCTCAAGCTGACCGAGAAGGAGACCGCGATCCTGCGCTTCCTGTACCGGGCCGGTCGGGCGGTCGTGAACCGCGACACGCTGCTGGCCGAGGTCTGGGGCTACAACGCCCACGTCACCACGCACACGCTGGAGACGCATATCTACCGGCTGCGCCAGAAGATCGAGCCGAACCCCGCCACCGCGGCGATCCTCGTCACCGAAGGCGGCGGCTACAAGCTGCTGCCCTGATCGGCTCGTTGCGCGTCACGGCCAGAACCGAGAGCCAAGCGCGATTGCAACGCGATCGGGAAGGGCTTTAGGGATTTGCGTGTAGGCGGGGCGCAGGCTCGTTTGCACGCAGGCGGTGAGGCGGTTCCTTGGGGCTCGACGACGACATCGCGATCCTCGCCGACGCGCCGCTGTTCGGCTTCCTCGACCGGGACGCGCTGCGCCTGCTGACCTTCGCGGCCGAGCGGCGCGAATTGGCGGACGGCGACCTGCTGTTCGCCCGCGGCGACCCGGCCGACGGCGGCTTCGTGGTGATGTCCGGTACGATCCGGCTCAGCCCCCGGGTGGCGGACGCCGAGCCGGTGCGCGCCGGGCGCTCGGCGCTGATCGGGCAGCTCGCCCTGTTCGTGCGCGGCACCCGACCGACCGAGGCCCGGGCCGAAGGCGCCGCCGAGGTCATGCGCATCACCCCCACGCTGATGCGGCGCGTGCTGGAGGAATTCCCCGCAGCCGCGCAATCCGTCTACGACACCCTGGCGATCGACCTCGTGGACCTCGTGACCGATCTCGACCGGGTGCGGGTGCTGCTGGAGGATTGATCCGGGCGGATTGCGCCGGCTCCCCGGGTGACAGCCCCGGTGCCCGCGAGTAAGCACGGGCTCCCGCAAACCTACTCCCGCCAAGAGCATCGAACCGCCATGTCCACCTCCGACCTCGCCAAGACCATCGAGACGGCCTGGGAAGAGCGGGCCGGCATCTCGACCTCGACCCAGGGCGCCGTCCGCGAGGCCGTCGAGGAGGCGTTGAACCTGCTCGATTCCGGCAAGGCCCGGGTCGCCGAGAAGAGCGGCAACCACGATTGGGTCGTCAACCAGTGGCTGAAGAAGGCGGTGCTGCTGTCCTTTCGGCTCAACGACATGGCGGCGATCGACGGCGGCCCCGGCGGCGCGCCGTGGTGGGACAAGGTCTCGTCCAAGTTCGCGGGCTGGGGCGAGGCGGAGTTCCGCGCCGCGGGCTTGCGTGCCGTGCCGGGCTGCTTCGTGCGCCGCGGCTCCTACATTGCGCCGGGCGCCGTGCTGATGCCGAGCTTCGTCAACCTAGGCGCCTATGTCGGCGAAGGCACCATGGTCGACACCTGGGTGACGATCGGCTCCTGCGCGCAGGTGGGGAAGAACTGCCACATCTCCGGCGGCGCCGGCATCGCCGGCGTGCTCGAGCCGCTCCAGGCCAACCCGGTGATCATCGAGGACGATTGCTTCATCGGCGCCCGCGCCGAGGTGGCCGAGGGCGTCATCGTCGGCCAGGGCAGCGTGCTGTCCATGGGCGTCTATATCGGCGCCTCGACCAAGATCGTCGATCGCAGCACCGGCGAGGTGATGTACGGCCGCGTGCCGCCCTACTCCGTGGTGGTCTCGGGCACGATGCCCGGCAAGGCGCTGCCGGACGGCACCCCCGGCCCCGGCCTGTATTGCGCCGTGATCGTCAAGCGGGTCGATGCCGGCACCCGCTCCAAGACCGCCATCAACGAGCTGCTGCGCACCTGATTCTTTTGTGACTTGGGGGCGGCTTGGTGACGACGACGCGGAACCTGGAGCTGATCGTAGCGGGCCGGCCGGTGCCGACCCCGTGCGACGTGATCGGCACGGGGCGCGACGCGCTGCTGCTGCCGGCACTGTCGACGATCTCGGACCGGGCCGAGATGCGCGATCTCGCCCGCGCCCTCGGCTCGGAGTACCGCTGCCTGGTGCCCGACTGGCCGGGCTTCGGCGCTCGGCCGCGGAGCCGCCTGCCCCTCGGTCCGGACACCCTGCACGCGTTCCTGGACGCGCTGCTCAGCGCCGCCCCCGGCCCCTACGCGATCGGGATCGCCGCCGGGCACGCCGCCGGCTATCTGGTCGCGGCGGCGCGCAGGCACCCCCAGGCCTTCGAGCGTCTGGTGCTGGTGGCGCCGACTTGGCGTGGGCCGCTGCCCACCGCGATGCCGAGCCGGGCGCACTGGTTCCCGCGGATCCGCCGGGCCGTCGAGGCGCCGGTTTTGGGCGAGGCGCTCTACCGGCTCAACATCAGCCCGCCGATCATCGGCCGGATGATGCGCGCCCACGTCTACGCGGACGCGGCCCACGTCACGCCGGCGCTGATCCGCGCCAAGCATGCCGTCACCCGGCAGCGCAACGGTCGCTTCGGCACCGCCGCCTTCGTCACCGGCGGCCTCGACCCGGTGGCCGACCGCGCCGCCTTCCTCGACCTGTTCGGGGACGGCCTGCCCCCGACCCTGGTGCTGCGGCCGGACAACGCCCCGCGCCGCTCCGGGGCCGAGATGGACGCGCTGATCGCCCACGGCCGGGTCGCCGGCACGGCGATCCCCGGAGCGCTCAGCCCGCACGAGGAGTTTCCCACGGCGGTCGCGGCGGCGTTCCGAGAAAATTAGCCGGCCAAATCATGGTTTCGAAGGGTCCCAGACCTTTCGCGGGTCCAGGGCGGAGCCCTGGTGCGTCAGGGGCTCAGCCCTTCGGAAACCCATGTTCGGCCGGCATCGTGATGACGCCGCGATGGTAGGGGAAGCGGGCGCGCTGGAGCGGATCGGGCCCGGTGAAGATCAGCCGCGTCCGGAACGACACCGGGCTGACGCAGATCAGGTAGCCCCGCAGGGCCTTGTCGCCCGGGACGAACAGGGCCGTCGTCAGGTACCGCTCCTCGGCCCGGACCCAACCGGGGATGGGCAGGCCCCAGCGCCGGGCGAGATGCTCCCCGGCCCCGCCCAGGAACGCATCCGCCTCCGGCCGCCCCAGCAGTCCGGGCTCGTCGGCCACGAATGCGGACTGCCGGGCGACGTCGCCGTCGGCCGCGTAGAAGGCGTCGAGGAAGTCGCGCAGGTGATGCTCCCAGTCGCCGTCACCGCGCGCGCGCTCGACCACCGCGGCCAGGGAACGCGGCCTCATGACGTCCCCGCGAAGACGGCCGAGAAACGACTGCGGGCCTCCGATGATGGGTCCTCGCCGTAGATCGCGCGGTACAGCTGTACCAGGGCATCCACATCACGCAGGTCCAAGTAAGCGGCCAGGGCACGGGCGTCATTCAGGTCACGATCGCCGCGATCCAGGCTCTGCAGGGCATGGAGTTTCATCGCCAAGAGGTAGGCGGGCTTGGCCACGACCGTTCGAAGTCCCGGCGTCCCATCAGCGGGGAAGGTGCCGGACAGGGCGAAGAGCGTCTCATCCTCGTCGAGCGGCGTGAACATCCCGACGGCATCGTTGAGCCAATCCGGCTCCAGCCCCATCCGCGCGGCGACCCGGGCCACCGAAGGTGCCAGGGCCGCCTCGTCGTAGCCGGGCCGCACGACCGCATCGACATCCTCGGTGCCACGCCGCCAGGCGAATTGCAGCATCAGCGCGCCGCCACCGTAGACGGCGATCTCGACGAACCGGCCGTACTCGGCGAGGTCGGCACCGAGTGCCTCGAAAGCCTCGAGGAGGCGGGCGCGGTCGAGCGGCTGAGCCATGGGGTCTGAAGGCCGGAGCGGGGGGTGCAGGGTTCGCGCGGACGCGGGCCCGGGTCAACCGCCCCGCCCGCTCGCCGAACCGCCGGGTTCGCCCCTGGACAGAATGAGAGCCCTGTGTGCGGACTGAACCGTCCCGCCAAGTCGTTCGTTTGTCTGCGGGACCGCCCCGCCTCCGCTCTCGCCCCTTCGCCGACACCGCCACGGATCCGATGCGCCGCACCCTGACCTTGCCGATCCTCGCTCTGCTGGCGGCCGCGACCTCGGTGCGCGCCGAGGATATGCCCCAGCCAGCCCCGGCGAACCCGCCGGCGGCGCCGTCGCTCGGGGCCGACACGCTCAAGCCCGGCAAGCCGGCGGTGAAGCCCTATCTCGCCGAGACCGCGGTTCCCGATGCCGTCCAGATCCTGCCTGCGCCGCCGGCCCATGACGCGCCGCTCGACAAGGCCGACCGGGCGGCCTTCAACAGCACCCGCGCCCTGAAGGGCAGCGCCCGCTGGGAAATCGCCGCGAACGACGTGTCGGAGGGGGCCTCCGCGGTCCTCGACAACTTCGCCTGCGTGCTCGGCACTCGCATCGACCAGACCCGGGTGCCGGCGGTGATGAATCTCCTCGAGCGCACGCGGCTCGACCTCGCCCGGGCGACCCGCGGCCCGAAGGTCCATTACCGGCGGCTGCGGCCGTTCGTGGGCAACGAGGCGCCGATCTGCGTCCAGCGGACCCAGGCGCTCACCGACAGCTTCAGCTACCCATCCGGCCACGCCACGCAGGGCTGGGCCTACGCGCTGATCCTGGCCTCCCTGGTGCCCGAGAAGGCGACCGCGATCCTGGCGCGCGGCCGGGCCTACGGCGAGAGCCGGGTCGTGTGCGGGGTGCACTGGCTGAGCGACGTGGCGGCCGGGCGGATCACCGGCTCCTCGGTCCTCGCCACGCTGATGGGCGATCCGGGCTTCCGGGCCGACCTGGACAAGGCGCGGGCCGAGCTCCGGGGCGCCCTGTCCGGCGGCGGCGCGGCCCCCGACCAAGCCACCTGCACCCGCGAGGCCGACGCCCTGCGGGAGCCGCCGCTGGAGTTCTGAGACTCGAACGATTCCAGATTTGAACACCTCTAAGTGTGTGATTTGCAACACGTTTTCGGGTTGATCGATTGCCCGTGGCTGGATGATCTTGGGGTTGAAGCGCCGACGCGTGGCGCATCCCAGGATCTATCATGCCGCTGCGTTCCGCCCGCCTCGGGCTTCTGCTCACCGCCACCGCCCTGACGCAGGGCGTCCTCGTCCCGCACGCCGCCGCGCAGGGCGCAGACGTGCAGCTCAACGAGATTTCCGTGGAGGCCACCCGCCCCGCCGCGGCGTTTCCGGCCGGGGCCGGCTTCGGCGGCGCCAACGTGAGCGG
>NZ_VRVD01000286.1:0-5906 GCF_008040015.1 Methylobacterium sp. WL18
GCGGCGCCCAGCATCACGAGCGGCCGCTTGGCCGCCAGGATCATGGCGGCGGCCCGCTCGATCGCGGTCGGGTGGGCGACCGGGATGTCGATCGGATGCGGCGGCACGACGTAGGCCTCGGCCTGCTCGGCGGCGATGTCCTCGGGCAGTTCCAGCAGCACCGGCCCGGGGCGCTCCTCGGTGGCGACCCGGAAGGCGTCGCGGACGATCGTCGGGATCGAGGAGGCGGAGACGATCTGCCGGGCCATCTTGGTGATCGGCTTCATCGAACTGATCACGTCCACGATCTGGAACTTCGCCTGCCGGGCCGACAGGATGCCCTTCTGACCGGTGATGATGATCATCGGCATCGCGCCGAGATGGGCGTAGGCCGCGCCGGTCGAGAAGTTCAGGGCGCCCGGGCCCAGGGTCGACAGGCACACGCCCGGCCGGCCGGTGAGGCGGCCATGCGTCGCCGCCATGAAGCTCGCCGCCTGCTCGTGGCGGGTCAGCACCAGCTCGATCTTGGAGGTGCGGAGCGACTCGACGACGTCGAGGTTCTCCTCGCCGGGGATGCCGAAGATGCGGTCGACGCCCTCGTTCTCGAGGGCCGCAATGAGTAGATCTGAGCCCTTGGGCATGTGATGTCCCACTGATGCGGCGCCCGACGGCACCGTCCGGCCCGGCCCGATCCGCGCGCCCGATTCACCCTCTGCACGCCGGTGTGATTCGTACGGTTCGGATCGGGACGGACACCCTCCGAATAGGCGACCGGTTAGAGGGCTGGCCTGTAGTGTGGTCAAGGGCCGCCGAGGCTGAAAGGTCACAGAGCGGTGCCAATCCTATCGTGTACGTGGATAAGGCCGTCTGGGACCGACCGAGTACGGTCGAGGTTGTCGCCTACGCGGTTCGGCGGGGGATCATGGACAAGGTGCCAAACGACGAGATGCGCGCCGCGGCGTCGCTTCCGGCCGGCGACGAGCCAGCCGAGGACGTTGTGCTGGCGCCCCTGGCGGACTTCCCGCGGATCGATCTCCGGGCCGGCGTCGAGCCCTGGGACAAGCGCCGGCAGGCCGGCAAGGCGCTGCGCGCGAAGGTCCCGCACCAGGACCACGCGGCCCTGCGCTCGGAGCCGGATCGCCCCGATCCGATCGGCCTGATCGAGGCGGCCCACGAGGGTCGGCAGGCGCATCTGATCCCACTGCGGGTCGCCCGGATGGCGACGAGCCCCTTCGCCTTCCTGCGCGGCGCCGCCCACGTGATGGCCTGGGACCTGTCGCGCGGCCCGCGCAGCGGCATCGACGTGGTCATGAACGGCGACGCCCACATCGACAATTTCGGCCTGTTCGGCACCCCGCAGCGCGACATCGTCCTCGATCTCAACGATTTCGACGAGGTCACGGTCGGCCCGTGGGAATGGGACCTGAAGCGGCTCTGCGCCGGGATCGCGGTCGCCACGGCCGATGCCGGCACACCGGCCGAATCGCGCCGGGCCGCCGTGATGAACGCGGTGTCCGGCTATCAGCGCACGATGCGGCGCCTGGCGCCGCAGGGCTCCCTGGATGTCTGGTATCAGACCACCCGGGCGGACGCGGCTGAACTCGGCGGAATCCGGATGGATCCCGAGGCCCAATCGGTGGTGCGCCGGGCGGTCGAGAAGGCCCGCCGCAAGAACAACCGCAGCCTCCTGGCCCAGATGGCTGAGCGGCGTATCGACGGCGGCTGGCGCTTCCGGACCGACGCGCCGATCCTGACCCCGGTCGACGAGACCACCCGGCAGCAGATCGTCTCGGGGCTGGAGCGCTATGCCGAGACCCTGCCGCGCGAGCGGCGGTTCATGCTCGATCGCTACCAGGTCATCGATGTCGCCCATCGCGTCGTCGGGGTCGGCAGCGTCGGGACGCGGGCCTATGTGGCGCTCCTGTGCGGAAACTCCGACCGCGATGCGCTCTTCCTGCAGGTCAAGGAGGCGGTCCGCCCGGCCCACGGCCCCTACCTGCCGGGGATGCCGGAGCCCTATGCCGGCCACGAGGGCGAGCGGGTCATCTACGGCCAGCGCCTGCTGCAGGCGGTGGGCGATCCGCTGCTCGGCTGGACCACCATCGACGGCCGTCCGTTCTACGTGCGCCAGATGAAGAACCTGAAGGGCGCGATCCCGCTCTCCGACATGTCCGGCCCTTCGCTCATGACCTTCTCGTACGCCTACGGGGCACTCCTCGCCCGGGCCCATGCCCGCACCGGCGACGCCGCGGCGATCGCCGGCTATTGCGGCCGCGGCAAGAACCCGGACCTGCGCGAGGCCTTGGCCGATTGGGCGGCGTCCTATGCCGAGCGCAACGCCGAGGATTTTGACCTGTTTCGCGCGGCGATCGCCGACGGGCGGCTGGAGTCGGCGGACGATCCCTGTTTGTGAGGCGATGTCCGGTCGAGGCGCACGCCTTTCCCGTCATTGCGAGCGCAGCGAAGCAACCCGCGGTAGCACGAGATCCCGAAACCGTGGCGCACCACTGGGCTGCTTCGCTACGCTCGCAATGACGGTGTGGGACGATTGATGAGACCGTGTCCAACGCGTGGGTTGCAGAAATCCCCGTCAATCCGACGTCGAGATTGGGAAAGATCTGTCACATCATCCCGAATTCAGGCGCCTCGTTGGCGAGCCGCACCAATAGGTCGCGCAGCCAGCGATGGGCGGGATCGCGATCGTAGGAGGCGTGCCACAGCATCGACACGGCCACCTCGTCGAGCGCCACCGGCACCGGGCTGACCGCCAGGGAGAGCGCGCTGGCGAAGGAGGTCGCCAGCCTCGCGTGCATGGTGGCGATCACCGGCGCGGCGCGGACCATGAACGGCACCACGAGGAAGCGCGGCGTGGTCACCGCGAGGATGCGCGAGCGCCCCAGCGCCGCCAGCGCGTCGTCCACGACTCCGTGGGCCGTCTCCCGCAACGAGGTCAGGACGTGCGGGAAACGCAGGTAGTCATCGAGCCCGATCGGCGGCTGGATCCCGATCAGGTCGGCGTTGAACAGGACCACGTAGCTGTCGCGATAGAGCAGCCGCTGCTTGTGGTGCAGTTGCCCCTCGGTGAAGAACCCGATGGCGAGATCGACCCGGTCGGCATCCAGCTCGTCCAGGATGCGGGCCCGCTCAACGGAGCGCAGCAGCAGCCGGATCCCCGGCGCGTCCCGGCGCAGCTGCGCGATCAGCCGGGGCCCGAGCAGGACCTCGACGCTGTCGGGCAGGCTCAGCGTGAAGCTGCGCTCGACGGTGGCCGGATCGAACCGCTCCTCCCGGTGGACGAGGGCCTGGACCTGCCGCAGCGTCGCCCGCAGCGGCTCGACGAGCTTCAGCGCCCGCGGCGTCGGCCGCATCCCGTCGGGGGCGCGCGTGAGCAGCTCGTCGTCGAACAGGCGACGCAGCCGGGCGAGGCTCGAACTCATCGCCGACTGGCCGACGCCGATCCGCGCCGCCGCCCGGGTGACGCTGCGCTCGTCGAGCAGCGCGTCGAGGGCGACCAGCAGGTTCAGGTCGATCCGGCTGAGGTCGATATGGTCGATGGCCACGCGCGCTGCGATCGGTTCGAGGTCGGGCGCTCTCCATAGCAGAGCACGGCCGTCACGCCGTCACGGGCTCCCGCGGCTCGGTGTGGTCGAACAGGCGCGGCGGCGCGATCTCGTTCCGGGCGCCCATCCGGTCGACCAGGTGGTCGGCCACCCGCAGGGCGTTGGCGATGATCGTGAGCGTCGGGTTCACCGCGCCGATCGACGGGAAGAAGCTCGCATCGGTGACGTAGAGGTTGTCGAGTTCATGCGCCTTGCAGTTCCGGTCCAGTACGGAGGTAGCGGGGTCGTCCCCGAACCGCAGGGTTCCGGCCTGGTGCGCGGTGCCGCCGATCGGGATGTTCTTGCCCAGGTAGAGCGAGCGGTCGAACAGGTGCGGGTGCATGTCGGTGAAGCTGCAGATCTCCTGCAGCTTGCGCCGCAGCCGCTTGTGCGCCTCCACGTTGGTCTCGGTGAGGTCGAGATGGACCTTGCCATCCTTGTAGTAGACCCGGTTCTGGGCCAGCGGGATGTCCTCCGAGGTCAACCAGAAATCGACGGAGTGCTTCGCGATCCAGTCGAACGGCTTGTTGGGAAACCATTGCAGGAAGCCCGGCAGCCCCTCGCCGTGGATCTGGGCGCCGTCGGACTTGCCGACCATCTGGATGTGGCCCAGCGGGAAGTCCCAGTCGTCCTTCGGGTCCGGGTCGCCGAAATAGAAGTCGTTGAGACCGAGCGTCTTCTGGAAACGGGTCGGGTTCGGCACCTTGGAGATCGCCAGGACCGTCGAGTTGTTGTGGCGCATGTAGTTGCGCCCGACCTGTCCGGAGCCGTTGGCGAGGCCGTCCGGATGTCGGTCGTTGGCAGAACGCAGCAGCAGCAGTGCCGAGGAGAGCGCCCCGCAGGCCACGACGACGAGGTCGGCGGAGGCTTCGAACGGCGCGTCGTCGCGGGTGCCGACAACGCCGGTCACGCTGCGCCCGCTCGGGTCGGTGACGAGCCGCTCGACATAGGTGCGGGTGAGCAGCGTCAGGTTCGGGCAGTCGCGCAAAGCCGGATCGACCACCATGGTCTGCGCGTCGGACTTGCCGTTGGTCGGGCAGGGGAAGCCGTCAAAGGATTCGCACTTGATGCAGGGCGAGGTCGACACCGCGCGCCCGTCCTTCTCCACCAGCCGCACGCCGACCGGCAGGTGGAACGGGTGATGGCCGGCATCCTTCAGGTTGTCGAACAGCTGCTGGATCCGCGGCTCGTGGGACACCGGCGGATGAGCGTAGGGCTTGCGCGACCAGGGCTCGGTCGGATCCTCGCCGCGCTGGCCGTGGACGTGGAACAGCTCCTCGGCGGCCTGGTAATGCGGCTCGAACTCGTCGTAGCCGACGGGCCAGGCGGGGGCGATGCCGTCCTCGTGGCGGATATCCGAAAAGTCCTTTTCCCGGAGCCGGAACAGGACCGAGCCGTAGAATTTCGAATTGCCTCCGACGTAGTAGTGCAGGCCGGGTTGGAAGCTGCCGCCGTCGGATGAGTACCAGGTCTCCTTGGTCTGGTAGTAGCCGTCGACGATCACCGCCTGGCTGTCCCAGTTGCGCGGTTCGCGCAGCAGATAGTCGCCGCGCTCGATCAGGAGAATGCGCTTGCCGGTCTGCGCCAGGCGCCATGCCATCGTCCCGCCGCCGGGGCCGGATCCGACGACGATCACGTCGTAATGCTCACCCGGCATCAATTCTGTCTCCGTCCGGACCGATCGTCCTGGCAGGCAACTCTCGAGCCGGACTTCGGATCGCGCCGCGGCGCGGTTTTGCGGCGCGGCGCTGCGAATGCTGCAACCGGCGGTTAAGCGCTTTTCCCAACGCGACCTTCAGGTTCACCTGCGATCCTGCACCGAGCCGGCCTGAAGCCGGGGAGGCATCCATGGTCGTCAAGGACATCGCGCTCGTGCTGGCGCTGCTCATCGCGGCAGCCCTGGCGCTCGGCCATTGGCGCGCCCGGCGCGCGCGACCGGACGAGGCCGAAGCCGAGCGGCTGCACGACCGCATCTGGCGGATCAGCGAGAGCGAGGACCGCTACCGCGCCCTGGTCGCGGCCACCACCGAGGTGATCGTCCAGCGCGACGCCCGCGGCCGCATCACCTACGCCAACGATGCGTACGCCCTGCTCTTCGGCCGCCCCGCCATCGACCTGCTCGGAGCGCAGATCGATCTGGAGATCCTGGAGCGGAACGCCGTCGAGGTCGGGGAGGACGGCGTGCGCCGCATGGAGGCGCAGGTCCGCTCGGTGGACGGGCAGGTGCGCTGGTTCGCCTTCGTGGAGATGCCGGTCGCGCACGGCGACGCGATGCATTGGCTGCGCGCCGGCCGGGACGTGACCGCCCGGGTCGAGGCGCTGCGCAGC
>NZ_VRVD01000287.1:0-5874 GCF_008040015.1 Methylobacterium sp. WL18
GGGCCGGGCAGGCTTGGGCTGGGACGCCGCCCGCTGCTCGCTCGACTTCGCCTCGTCCGCCTTCGCGGCCTCCTCGGCGCCGGACTTCGCGGTGTCCTCGAAGCGCTTGCGCCAGGCGCCGACCCGCGAGCCGTCGAACAGGGCCGGATCGGTGAGCGTGTCGGGGCCGCCGAGCGGCTCGGACGCCTGACGCTCGACCTGCGAGCCGACCTTGACCGGCCGGCCGGCGGCGAGGTCGTCCATCAGGGTGCCGAGCGATTCGGGCGTCAGGTCCTCGTAATAATCCTGGTTGATCTGGACCATCGGGGCGTTGCAACAGGCGCCCAGGCACTCGACCTCGAGCCACGAGAAGGTGCCGTCGGGCGAGACGTGGCCGGCGGGGCCGAGGCGCGCCTCCAGCATCTCCTTCAGGCCCCGGGCACCGCAGGAATCGCACGGCACCGTGCCGCAGACCTGGATCCAGAAGCGACCGACCGGCTCCAGGGCGAACATCGTGTAGAAGGTGGCGACCTCCAGCACGCGGATGTTGGGCATGCCGAGCTCGGCCGCCACCGCCTCGATGGCGGCCCGGGGCAGCCACCCGCCGTTCTGCTCCTGCGCCTTCCAGAGCAGCGAGATCACCGCGGAGGCCTGGCGGCCTTCCGGGTACTTGGCGATCTGGGTCTTCGCCCAGGCGGCGTTCTCGGGGGAGAACGCGAAGCTCTCGGGCTGCTCAGAGGCCGGCGCGAGTCTGCGGTTTGCCATCCTGCTAACGCCTCACCGATCCACTTCGCCGAACACGATGTCGAGGGTGCCCAGCACGCACGACACGTCGGCCAGAAGGTGCCCCCGGCACATCCAATCCATCGCCTGAAGATGCGCGAAGCCCGGCGCGCGGATCTTGCAGCGGTACGGCTTGTTGGTCCCGTCGGACACGAGATAGACGCCGAACTCGCCCTTGGGTGCTTCCACCGCGGCGTAGACCTCGCCTTCCGGTACGTGGAAACCCTCGGTGTAGAGCTTGAAGTGGTGGATGAGCGCTTCCATCGAGCGCTTCATCTCCCGGCGGGGCGGCGGCGCGAACTTGCCGTCGATGGCCGCGATCGGGCCCTGCCCGGCCGGCTCGCGCAGCTTGGCGCAGCATTGCTTCATGATCTTGGCCGATTCCCGCATCTCCTCCATGCGGATCACCTGCCGGTCATAGGTGTCGCCGTTCCGGCCGACCGGGATGTCGAAGTCCATCTCCTCGTAGCACTCGTAGGGCTGCGACTTGCGCAGGTCCCACGGGATGCCCGAGCCGCGCAGCATGACGCCGGAGAAGCCCCACTCCATGCACTCGTCCACCGACACGATGCCGATGTCGACGTTGCGCTGCTTGAAGATGCGGTTGGCCATGACGAGGTCGTCGAGATCCTGGACGACCTGCAGGAACGGGTCGCAGAAGGCCTCGATGTCGTCGACCAGCTTGGGCGGCAGATCCTGGTGGACGCCGCCCGGCCGGAAGTAGTTGGCGTGGAGCCGGGCGCCCGAGGCACGCTCGTAGAAGATCATCAGCTTCTCGCGCTCCTCGAAGCCCCAGAGCGGGGGCGTGAGGGCGCCGACATCCATCGCCTGCGTGGTGACGTTGAGCAGGTGCGACAGGAGGCGGCCGATCTCGCAGAACAGCACGCGGATCAGCTGCGCGCGCCGAGGCACTTCAATGCCCGCGAGCTTCTCGATCGCCAGGCAGAAGGCGTGCTCCTGATTCATCGGAGACACGTAGTCGAGCCGGTCGAAATAGGGCGTCGCCTGCAGGTAGGTCTTGTGTTCGATCAGCTTCTCGGTGCCGCGGTGCAGCAGGCCGATATGCGGATCGACCCGCTCGACCACCTCGCCGTCCAGCTCCAGCACCAGGCGCAGCACGCCGTGCGCCGCCGGGTGCTGCGGGCCGAAATTGATCGCGAAGTTGCGGATGTTGTGCTCGGTCATCGGGCGGTTCCGCTCCTCAGGCCGACTTCTTCTCGTCGCCCGGGAGCACGTAATCCGTGCCCTCCCAGGGCGAGAGGAAATCGAAGTTCCGGAATTCCTGCGTCAGCTGGACCGGCTCGTAGACGACCCGGGCCTCGTCCTGGTCGTACCGGACCTCGACGAAGCCGGTGAGCGGGAAGTCCTTGCGCAGGGGGTGCCCCTCGAACCCGTAATCGGTGAGCAGCCGGCGCAGGTCCGGATGCCCCGAGAACAGGATGCCGTAGAGGTCGTAGGTCTCGCGCTCGTACCAGTTGGCGGCCGGGAACACCTCGATGGCCGAGGGGACCGGGGTCACCTCGTCGGTCTGCACCTTCACCCGGATGCGCGCGTTGTGGCGCAGCGAGAGCAGGTGGTAGACCACGTCGAAGCGCTTCTCGCGCTGCGGGTAGTCCGCGCCGCAGATGTCGATGAAGCTCCGGAACGCGCAGGCCGGGTCGTCGCGCAGGTAGGTGAGCGCGTAGACGATGTCGGAGGCCTGGACCACCAGGGTCAGCTCGCCGAACGCGATGGCGTGGGACACCACCGCCGGGCCGAGCGCGCCGGTGACGCGTTCCGCCAGCGCCGTGAGGGCGGCCGCGCCGCTCTCCGGCTGCGTGTGCGACAGGATCGAGATGCCGTTGGTCATGGCCGCTCCTCAGCGCTCGATCGTGCCGGTGCGGCGGATCTTCTTCTGGAGAAGCAGAACGCCGTAGAGCAGCGCCTCTGCGGTGGGCGGGCAGCCGGGCACGTAGATGTCCACCGGGACCACCCGGTCGCAGCCGCGCACCACCGAATAGGAATAGTGGTAGTAGCCGCCGCCGTTGGCGCAGGAGCCCATCGAGATCACGTAGCGCGGCTCCGGCATCTGGTCGTAGACCTTGCGCAGGGCCGGAGCCATCTTGTTGGTCAAGGTGCCGGCGACGATCATCACGTCGGATTGGCGCGGCGAGCCGCGCGGCGCGAAGCCGAAGCGCTCGCAATCGTAGCGCGGCATCGACATCTGCATCATCTCGACCGCGCAGCAGGCGAGCCCGAAGGTCATCCACATCAGCGAGCCGGTGCGGGCCCAGTTGATCAGCTCGTCCGTGGTGGTGAGCAGGAAGCCCCGGTCGGCCAGCTCGTCGCTGATCGACAGGAAGGTCGGATCGTCGGCGCCGATCGGCCGGCCGGTGTTGGGATCGATGATCCCCTTCGGCTGGGGCGCGACCGCGGGGGCGCGGGACAGGCTGTGGGTCGTGTCGGTGATCAGGGCCATCGGCGACTCGGAATGCGGTGCGGGCAGGCTGCTGTTGCGAATCAATCCCACTCGAGGGCGCCCTTGCGCCACTCGTAGACGAAACCGACCGTCAGCACGCCCAGGAAGACGATCATCGACCAGAAGCCGAACCAGCCAAGGTCTCCGAAGCTGATCGCCCACGGGAACAGGAACGCGACCTCGAGATCGAAGATGATGAACAGGATCGCCACGAGGTAGAACCGCACGTCGAACTTCATGCGGGCATCGTCGAAGGCATTGAAGCCGCACTCGTAGGCCGAGAGCTTCTCCGGATCCGGGCTCTTGAAGGCGACCAGGAACGGCACGACCAGCAGCGCGGTGGCGATGAACAGAGCAACGCCGATGAACACGATGAGCGGAAGATAGTCCGCCAACAATCCGGTCATGCCAGGGCCTCGCGAGAGCGTCTCGTATCGACGTGGGAAACCGCGGTGCGCCGCCGAACCGGATTCGCCCGTGGAATTGTTCTTATGCCAGGATGCGCGCGGCCGGAGGCTTAGTCGAGCCGCCGACCCGTGACAATGGCTTGTCGCGTCGCACAAAGTGCACGTCCTGCCTTGTGCAGAGATTGGGCGCGGGCGGCTCGCCTGCAACACGACGCAAGCGCGCAGCCCGCCCGGCCCACCGCCGAACAAAACCGTCACGGACACGCTTGACAGTCCCCGGCCTGGCCCATACACCCCGCCCCGTCGCCGGGCGAAACGCCCCCTTCGAAGCGACCACGCCGTGCGGGCGTAGCTCAGTTGGTTAGAGTGCCGGCCTGTCACGCCGGAGGTCGCGGGTTCGAGTCCCGTCGCCCGCGCCACTTCCACGATCCCCCATCCTCAGATCCGAACCGCGCCTCCGATCGTTTCGGGGGCGTTCTCACGTTTGCGCTGCGGTCGGGATGGGGATCGACCGGCGAATCGGCGCCGTCAAACGTGAGATGCCGGTGGCAACGTGGCCGTCGAGCCGCCTCTCACGATGCGCGTCCGGGCAGCTCAGCTGACGGCCCGCGGCGGGGCATCGGCCTTCGCGAGTATCGGATCCATTGCGCACCTGCGACCACCGCGGATGCTCAGGGCGATTCCGGCCAGGATGAGGCTTCCGCCCGCCAGGATGTCGGAGTTCAGAGGCTCGCCGAGCGTCAGGTGCGTGCTCAGGATTCCGGCCACCGGCACCAGCAGCGCGAACGGCGTCACCACGGCCGCGGGATAGCGGGTCAGGAGCCGATTCCACAGGCCGAAGGCCAGCAGCGTCGTTGGATAGGCCTGGAAGCCGATCGACGCCACCGCCGTCCAGTCCGGATGTGTCAAGGTCGTGAGGGCAGCCGGCCCCTCGACGATCAGCGACAGGCCCAGCAGCGGCACCGTGGTGGCGAGGCTGCCCCACACCATCAGGGCAAGCATGTCGACCTGCCCGATCCGCTTCGCGGTCACGTTGGCGCAGGCCCAGGCCAACGCGGCCGCGACGACCAACAGGAGTGGCCCCACGGGCGCGCCGCCGGCTCGACCAAGGGCGATCATCGCCGTCCCCAGAAGTGCGACCACGCCTCCCAGCACTTGTAGCCGGCGCGGGCGTTCCCTGAGGACCAGCCAGGCCAGCGCGACCGTGAACGGCACCTGGACCTGGATCAGCAGCGACGAAAGACCGGCCGGCATACCCAGCCGGATCGCCGTGAACAGCAACCCGAACTGACCGATTCCCAAAGCCAGGCCGAAGACGACCACCAGGGCAGGCGGAGCCCGGGGCGGCCGAATCACCAGCACCGCCGGAACGGCCGCCAGGGCGAAGCGCAGGGTGCAGAGTAGGAGCGGAGGCGTCGTCTCGAGGCCGATCTTGATGGCAACGAAGTTGGCACCAAGGATCGTGACAACCAGGATGGCCGACAGCGTGTCGCGCGGCGTCATTCGAGTGTCCCCAGCCACCCCTCATTGAACTTTGCGCGCACCGACCCGACCAACCGCCGGCCCCGTGTTCCGCTCGGCATGCGTACGCCCTCAGGGCCGTGGGACAGCCGCAACCATCTCGATCTCCACGTGTGCCCCAAGCGGGAGCGCCGCAACGCCGATCGTCGTGCGCGCCGGGTAGGGGGCCGCGAAGTACTGGGCGTAGACGTGGTTCATCGCGGAGAAGTCGCCCATGTCAGTCAGAAATACGTTGCACTTCACCACGTCCCCGAAGCCAAGTCCCGCTGCTATCAGCACAGCTTCGAGGTTTCGAAAACACTGGTGAACCTGCTCTTTGAACCCGCCTTCGACCAAACGGCCGGTCGCACCGTCGATCGGAGTCTGGCCCGACAAATAGACGGTGTCGCAGGCGCGCACAGCGTGCGCATAGGGGCCGACGGCCGTTGCGCCGGGTGCAATCACTGCAACTCTGCTCACCTTATGGTCGCTCCTGAATGTGGTGGTCGAGTGGAGGCCCATTTCGTGCGGACCGTCGCAGCATCAACGCCGGCCCGCCCCCCGCGCCCGGCGGCGGTCGTCGCGCCGGCCGATCAGCAGATCGGTGGCATCGCGGGGGCCCGGGACGGCTGCGTCGGCGACGTCCTGCGGTGTCAGGCCGATATCCTTCAGCTCCCGCTCGGACAGGGTCGAGAGCCGGTGCAGGACGCGCCGGTTCATCGCCGCGCGGGACAGGCCCGCCCGCAC
>NZ_VRVD01000288.1:0-5857 GCF_008040015.1 Methylobacterium sp. WL18
AGCAGCCCGGCGCCCCCGCCCAGGACCGTCCCGACGGTGGCCCCGGTCCCGGCCGCGTCCACCGGGTCGACCACGTCGAGCTGGGGCTCGGCGAAGGGCTCGTCCCGGCGCACGGTCGGCTCGGCGCGGTTCGCCAGGATGCTGATAGCGCCGTGCGGGATCCCCGCAGCCTCGAGCTGCTCGACCACGGTGGTGGCGGTGTCGTACTCGTCGAACAGGGCGGTGAGGACGCGGGCGGCCATAGACGTTCTCTCGATCGACGGGCTGCCGCCCGGTTCCGTGAGGCGGCAGCGGGCATCCCGCCCGGCCGCCGGGACGACCTGATCGCCCCCCGATCAAGTGGCGAACGCAGTGCGGGTTCCCGCCCGCACCCCGAGGTTTCTTAACGGCGCGCTAACCATCCGCTCGGCAGATCTTGCCGGGTGCGCTCCCGGGATTTCCCGCGGGCACGCGGGATGGATCGAGCGCGATGGCGGAGACGGCGAATGCGCCGGTCAAGGGCGGGTCTTTCGGCGGGGCCGCATCGGTCCTGAGTCAGCTCGCGCTCCCCACCCGCGGCGACCTCCACGCGCTGTCCAAGCGCTCGGACCTCATGTTCGCCACCGGCGTCATGGGCATCCTGGCGGTGCTGATCTTCCCGCTGCCGGCGGTGCTGCTCGACCTGCTGCTGGCGGTCTCGATCATCACCTCCGTGCTGATCATGATGACCGGCCTGTCGATCGACAACCCGCTGGAATTCACCGTCTTCCCGACGCTGCTGCTCATCGCCACGATGCTGCGGCTGGCGCTGAACCTCGCCTCGACCCGCCTGATCCTGGGCCACGGCCACGAAGGGACGGCGGCGGCCGGCCACGTCATCGAGGCGTTCGGCAACTTCGTGATGGGCGGCAACTTCGTCATCGGGATCATCGTGTTCGCGATCCTGATCATCGTGAACTTCGTGGTCATCACCAAGGGCTCGGGCCGCATCGCCGAGGTCGCGGCGCGCTTCACCCTCGACGCGATGCCCGGCAAGCAGATGGCGATCGACGCCGACCTCTCGGCCGGACTGATCGACGAGAAGGTCGCCAAGGCCCGCCGCTCCGCCCTCGAAGAGGAATCGTCGTTCTTCGGCGCCATGGACGGCGCCTCGAAATTCGTCCGCGGCGACGCGGTGGCGGCCCTGCTGATCACGTTCATCAACGTGGTCGGCGGCATCGTCATCGGCGTGGCCCAGCAGGGCATGAGCTTCGGCGACGCCGCCAAGAGCTACACCCTGCTCACCATCGGCGACGGGCTGGCGAGCCAGGTCCCGGCCCTGATCGTCTCGACCGCGGCCGGCATCCTGGTCTCGAAGGCGGGCGTGAAAGGCTCGGCCGACAAGGCGCTGGGCAAGCAGCTGGCGCATTATCCCAAGGCGCTCGGCATGTCGGCCGCCGTCATGTTCCTGATCGCACTCCTGCCCGGCATGCCGATGCTGCCGTTCCTGCTGCTCGGCGGCGGGGCGGGCTACGCCGCGTGGCGCACCAACAAGACGGCCAACGAGGCCCCCCCGCTGGACGCGGAGGGCGTCCCGATGGACGCCAAGGCCGTCGCGGCCGCGGCCACGGCGAAGGAAGAAACGGTCACCGACCTGCTCAAGCTCGACGACCTGAAGCTCGAGATGGGCTACGCGCTGCTCGCCCTGGTCAACGGCGAGGGCCAGGACCGGCTCACGGATCAGATCAAGGCCCTGCGCCGCCAGCTCGCGGCGGAACTCGGCTTCGTGATGCCGTCGGTGCGCATCCTCGACAACGTCCAGCTCGATGCCAACTCCTACGTGGTGCGGGTCAAGGAGATCGAGGCCGGCACCGGCCGGATCTTCCCGGGGCAGTTCATGGCCATGGACCCGATGGGCGGCCAGGTGCAGCTGCCCGGCCAGCACATGCTGGAGCCCACCTTCGGCCTGCCGGCGACCTGGATCGATGCGTCCCTGCGCGATCAGGCGCAGCTCAAGGGCTACACGGTGGTGGACGCCGCCACCGTGGTCTCGACCCACCTCACCGAATTGATCAAGGCCCACGTCTCCGAGCTGCTCAACCATGTCGAGGTCTCGAAGCTCCTGCGCGAA
Organism: Methylobacterium sp. WL18; assembly: GCF_008040015.1. Classification (NCBI taxonomy): domain Bacteria; kingdom Pseudomonadati; phylum Pseudomonadota; class Alphaproteobacteria; order Hyphomicrobiales; family Methylobacteriaceae; genus Methylobacterium; species Methylobacterium sp. WL18. The sequence goes on from NZ_VRVD01000288.1 coordinate 2,090, forward strand.
TTGCCCAAGGAGCACGCCGAGCTGCTCAAGGAGATCATGCCCTCGCAGATCTCGACCACCGGCGTGCAGCGGGTGCTGCAGTTCCTGCTCTCTGAGCGCGTGTCGATCCGCGACCTCGGGGCCATCGTGGAGGGCATCGCGGAGGTGGCGGGCGCGGTGAAGAACCCGCGCGACGTGGTCGAGCACGTCCGCGCCCGGCTCGGCCGGCAGATCTGCGCCCAGTACCAGGACCAGAACGGCACCCTGCCGATCATCACCCTGTCGCCGGCCTGGGAGCAGGCCTTCATGGAATCGATCGTCGGCGAGCGCGAGGAGCGCTACCTGGCGATGCAGCCCTCGAAGCTCAGCGAGTTCGTCACCGCGGTCCGCGACCGCTTCGAGGCCGCGGCCCGCCAGGGCGAGATGCCGGTGCTGGTGACCTCGGCGCAATCCCGGCCGTTCGTGCGCTCGATCATCGAACGCTTCCGCCGGGAGACCCCGGTGATGAGCCAGGCCGAGATCCACCCGCGGGCGCGGCTGCGCACCGTGGGGTCGATCTGAGCGGGTCGGCGGACGCGTGAGGGTTCATACGTCGCAGCTGAAGGACGATGAGCGGCCCGATCCGCGGCTCTCCCTCCGCCCCTCTGCGGCTACGGGCCATACAGGTGTCAGTCAGAGCCGTGGTCCAGCCCCTAGTGGAGGAGGCGCGGGTCCCCTCTCCCGTGCGGGAGAGGGACAGGGTGAGGGGACAGGTTTGTCCGGAGAGGGCGCATCCCTCACCCCAACCCTCTCCCGCACGGGAGAGGGAGCGCGTCGCGGCCTGCAGCAGCGCCGTTGCCTCAAAACTGGGTAGGCCGAAGCCCTTGTGGGGAGGAGTTGAAGGTTGGGGTGGCGCAGAAGGCACCGCCGCGCTCGATCCTGCACCACCCCCGCCCTTGACCCCTCCCCGCAAGGGAAAGGGGAAAAGCAGCTTTCTTTCCGAACCTTGGCGTTCGGGAAAGAAGTGTGGATCCGGTCGCCGCTGCGCGGAAGGCCCCGCTTCAGACCGCCTTCTGCTTCAGCTCGCGCTCCAGTTCGTGCGCGTCGAGCCCGGGCACGACCACCGGGGGCTCCGGCACGGTCGAAGGCACCGCGGCGGGCGAACCGATGGCGGCGGCGAGGCGGGAGCGTTCGAAGAGCACCACGACGATCACCGAGATCAGCGCCGGGATCCAGAAGTAGAAGATCCGGAAGATGATCACCGCCGCGATGATCGCGTCCTTCTGGGCGTCGTCGGTGATGTGCATCGCGGTGATGAACACGATCTCGAACACGCCGAGGCCGCCGGGGGCATGCGAGGCGAGCGCCACCGAGAACGAGGCCAGGAAGATCGCGAGCACCGGGATGAAGCCGGGGTTCATCGCATCCGGCAGCGCGAAATAGATGATGCCGGCCGCGCCCAGAAGCTCCAGCGGTGCCGCCAGCAGCTGGCGGGCCATGATGCCGGGGCGGGGATATTCCAGTTTGAACGCGCGGATGTGCAGCGGTCGCATGTGCAGGATCGAGCCGAGCACGTACAGGGCCACGAAGCCCAGCATGCCGAAGCCGACCACCAGGGCGGTCTTGGGGTCGGTGAGGAAGCCGGGGAGCCTGCCCTCGAGGCGCGTCAGCAGGTTCGGATCCACCACCAGGGTGAAGCCGCCGAGCAGGATCGTGCCGAGGAAGAACGTGAAGGAGCACAGGGCCACCAGCACGGCGACCTGCGCGGCGGAGAGGCCCTTGGCCGTGTAGGCCCGGTAGCGCACCAGGGCGCCGGAGAACACCGAGGCGCCGATGTTGTGCGACAGGGCGTAGGTGGTGAAGGAGCAGAGGGAGACGAACAGCCACGAGATGTGGTGCACGCCCAGGTGCAGCAGCGCGATCCGGTCGTACCAGGCGAGCGCGGCGTAGGCCACGAGGGTCGAGAGTGCTGCGAGCAGGATCCGGTGGGGCGGGATCGCCAGGATCGCGGACCAGATCGCCGCCAGCGATGTCGTCTTCAACTCTTGATAGAGGAAATAGCCCGATATCACGACCGCTGCGAGGCCGATCAACGGCCAGATGAAATCGCTGAGCTTCTTCATGTACACCGACGCCCCGGGGAGAGCCCCTGATGCGCCGCCATGCAACGCGCCGCAAGCGGATCGAGGCCATCCCGATTTCCCTTGTCAGGTGATCGTGACGGTTTCGTGCCGCGTTGCCGGCACATCACACACGGACCCTGCGAGCGAGCCGCAGAAGAGGATGCAACGCGTGGGTGCGCGTGCGGCCGGCGAGCGCGTCAGCCCCGGGCGCGGTTGAGCCCGATTCCGTCCATCGCGGCCTGGTCCCGGACCGCCTCCGCGGCGCGCTCCGCGGTACGCTCGCGGTCGTTCAGGATCTCGACCTTCTTGAGTTCCTCGAACGCCTCGCCGAGCTCGGCCTTGGCCTCGGCCAGCTGGCCTTCGAGCGCCTGAGCGGACTGGCGCATGTTGTCCCGTCGGCCGGCGGCGGCGCGGGCGTAGGTCGGGTAGGCGAAATGGCCGACATCGGTGATGCCCGCGCGCGCCTCCTCGACGGCGACCTCGCGGTCGAGTTCCACCGCCATGCGCTGGAAGTCCGCCATCATCATCTCGATCTGGGTCACACGCCGCCGCTTCTCATCAACCTGGAAGCGACGCAGCCGGATCAGCGTGTCACGCGATTTCATTGGGACGCTCACTCCACGCAACGCTCAGGGCCGCGCCAAGGACCATGCCCGGGCCATGCCCCAAACAGGATCGCGAACGCGAACCTGCTCAGACCCTAGTTCCGCATCATCGAATACACCCAAGCGGTTACCGCTTCGCTGCATGATGCCTAGGCTATGCCGACGATCTGGCTAAGCCGTGCGTAACCATCGCCGATGGACGTTGCTTCTTCCTTACCCTGCCCCAGAAAAGCCTCAAGCTGAGGCATGAGCGCCACGGCCTCGTCGACCTCCTGGGATGCGCCCGCCCGGTAGGCGCCCAAGCGGATCAACTCCTCCATGTCGGCGTAGGTGGAGAGCACCCGGCGGGCCCGGCGCACGATCGGCAGGTACGCCGGATCGCAGGAGCGCGGCATCGTCCGGGAGACCGAGCGCAGCACGTTGATCGCCGGATAGCGCCCGCGCTCGGCGATGGCCCGTTCCATGACGATGTGCCCGTCCAGGATGCCGCGGACCGCATCCGCCACCGGCTCGTTGTGGTCGTCGCCCTCGACCAGCACGGTGAACAGCGCCGAGATCGTGCCGAGGCCGACGCCGGGTCCCGCGCGCTCCAGCAGGCGCGGCAGCTCGGAGAAGACCGTCGGGGTGTAGCCCTTGGCGGTGGGCGGCTCGCCCGCCGCGAGGCCGATATCGCGCTGGGCCATGGCGAAGCGGGTGATCGAATCGATCATGCACAGGACTTTCGCGCCCTGATCGCGGAAGTGCTCGGCGACCGAAAGGGTCACGTAGGCGGCGTTGCGGCGCATGAGCGCCGGCTCGTCGGAGGTCGCCACCACCACCACCGAGCGGGCGAGGCCGGCGGCGCCGAGGTCGTCCTGCAAAAACTCCTGAACCTCGCGGCCGCGCTCGCCCACGAGGCCGATCACCGCCACGTCGGCGGCGGTGTAGCGGGCGAGCATCGACAGCAGCACCGACTTGCCGACGCCGGAGCCGGCGAAGATGCCCATCCGCTGGCCGGCGCACATGGTCAGAAAGGTGTTGATGCACCGGACCCCGAGATCCAGCGGGCCGCCGACCCGGGTGCGGGCATGGGCGGGGGGCGG
>NZ_VRVD01000289.1:0-5850 GCF_008040015.1 Methylobacterium sp. WL18
CCCCCCCCCCCCCGGCGGGCCGCGGCGGGGGCCGGGCGGGGCCGCCCCGCAGGCTGCTGTCGCTCGAGCCGGTCGGCATGCCCGCCGCGGCGGCGAGCTGATCGGGGAGGCTGGACGGATTCGGCTTGTCGGTCATGGCGGTGTCCTCGGATGTCCGTCGCGGCGGCGCCCGGGAGGCGCTGCCCCTCCCGGCTCTCCGGCCGGGCGCGGGTCGTCACGGTTCGGGTGTCAGATGTCGGTCTTCTCGAGGGGATCGCGGGCCGGGCGCGCCGTCGGAAGATCGGGGTCGTAGCCGCGGGCCGCACCGGTGTTGAGCGTGGCCACGCGCTCGGCCGAGACCTGGGTCCGGCGGCGCTCGGAATCCCGGGCCATCCGGTTGAACAGCAGCCCCACCCCGGCGGCGATCAGCAGGACCGGCACCGGGTTGCGGCGCACCGCCTCCAGGGCGCCGTCGTAGACGCCGCTCAGCGCGGGCGTGCGCCGGGCGTTGCCCAGCATCTCGTCCACGATGTTCGGGACCGAGAGCTTCCCCTGGATCTGGTCGATCGTCTCGTCGAGCCGGGCCCGGCTCGCCTCGATTTCCTTCTCGAGGTCGGTCATCGAACTCATCCGGACACGCGCTCCGACAGGGCCTGGGCATCCTGGCGCACCTGGCGCGTCGTACGCGTCGGCGCCAGGGTGGAGAGGGACAGGACGCTGCGCGCCCACAGGGCCATGCCGACGGCGATGACCAGCAGCACGCCGCCCACGATGAGCGCCGACAGCCATTCGGAGCCCACGATGGTGGCGAGCCACTTCACGAACGCGCCGATCAGGACCAGCAGGGCGACCACGGCGAACACCGCGGAGCCGACCATGCAGGCCAGGCCGACGATGAGCTGGCGGACGTTGCCCGCCATCTCGGCGCGGAACAGCGCGATCTCCTTGCGGGCGAGCTCGTTGGTCTCCCGCAGCGCGTCGCCGATCAGGCTCTGAATGCTGGAGGCGCCGGTCTGGCGCGGATCAGGACCCTGGGCCATGGTCTCAGGCCCGGAAGCTGTCGCGGGCATCGCCGTCCGGGGCGTCCGGCGGCAGGCTCGACGACTTGATGAACCGGGCGGCGATCAGGCCGGCCACGAAGGTGCCCACCGCCACCGCCACCGGCGCGCGCCGGGCGAAGGCCTCGGCCTCGCCATAGAAGTCGCCGAGGCTGCGCCGCTCGATCGAGGAGCCGAGCTGCTCGAGGCCGTCGGCGGCGCTGTCGAAGAAGGCGCGCACGTTCGGCTTGTCGCCGAGGTCGCGGCCGGAATTGCGGATCGTCTGCGCCAGTTCGTGGACCGACTGCGCGGCGTCGCCCTTGCGGCGCTCGACGTAGTCCTGGGCCTGGAGACGCGCCGCGTCGATCAGGCCGCGGCCGCGCTCGGCGGCCTCGTCGGCCAGACCCTCGACGTCGCCCTGCAGCGCGCGCCACTGGGCGCGCTCGCCGGGGCCATCGTGCAGCGGATCCTTGAGCGGGTCCTTCGGCGCGTCCTGCGGGAACTCGTTGCCGGCCATCTCGAAAACACTCCTCGCGGCGCAGGGATGGTGCCGCTCGCGGCGACCGCGGCCCCCGCGATGGCTGAGTAACCGGTTGGGCTGTCACCGGTTCCGGCCGATCCGGAACGACCGCCCCGCGCGGGTTCGCGGCCGCCGCTCAGCCGGCGTTCAGGCGCGGTCTGGCAGAACCGCCACGCTTGCACGACGGCGACGCTTCGGCCACCCTTCAACACGCTCCGGGCTTCCCTTCGCGTTGCCTTCGAAGGCTGACCGGACGGCGTCGGAGGCTTTCGGAACCCGGCGGCCGGCACCGGACAGGGCGGCGATCCTGTCCGGCGCGGCGGCGTGCTCGACTTGACCCGCGCCCGGCTTCACGCTTGGGTTGCTTCGACAAAGGATCGCGCAGGGACTCCGCGCGTTCTGCTATAAGAGAAGTCCCGATGCAGGCGCGGCGAGGTCCTCGACGCGGACCGCGCCCATGATCCGGAGCCGACCCGCGTGGCACGCCTTGTGATCGTATCGAACCGCGTCGCCATCCCGGAGGATGGCGGGAAGGCGGTTGCGGCGGGCGGCCTCGCGGTCGCCGTGAAGGAGGCGTTCACCGCCTACGAGGGGCTGTGGTTCGGCTGGAGCGGCAACATCACGGAGGAGCCCTCCGAGGAGCCAACGCTGATCGACCGCGGCCGGGTCCAGTACGCGGTGGTCGACCTCTCGCCGCAGGACCACCTGGAATATTACGCCGGCTTCGCGAATCGGGCCCTGTGGCCGATCATGCATTACCGGCTGGGGCTCGGCGCGTTCTCGCGCTCGGATTACGCCGGCTACAGCCGGGTCAACCGCACCTTCGCCCGGGCGCTCGCCAAGCTGGTCGAGCCCGACGACATCATCTGGGTGCACGATTACCACCTGCTGCCGCTGGCCGCCGAGCTGCGCGGCCTCGGGCTCGACAACCCGATCGGCTACTTCCACCACATCCCCTGGCCCGCCGCCGACGTGTTCAACTCGCTGCCGGCCAGCACCGAATTGCTGCGCGCCATCGTCGATTACGACCTGATCGGCCTGCAGACCGAGGCCGACGTCCAGAACCTGCAGCGCAACCTGGTCGACACCCAGCGGGCGATCCCGCTGGGCGGCGGCTCGCTGATGGTCGACGGGCGCCGCACCCGGATCCGCGCCTTCCCGATCGGGATCGACGTCGCCGGCTTCAAGGAGGCGGCCGAGAAGGCCAACGCCAACAAGGTGGTGCGCGAGACCATGGCGGGCCTGCGCACCCGCAAGCTGCTGATCGGCGTGGACCGGCTCGACTATTCCAAGGGCGTGTCCGAGCGGATGGAGGCGGTGGAGAGCTTCTTCGCCTCGAATCCCGACCAGCGCGGCAACGTCACCTACATCCAGATCACCCCGAAATCCCGCAGCGAGGTGCCGGAATACGAGCAGCTCGCCCGGGACGTGAACGAGAAGGTCGGCGAGATCAACGGCGCGCTGGGCGACCCGGCCTGGACGCCGATCCAGTACATCACCAAGGCCTATCCGCGCCCGGTCCTGGCCGGCCTGTACCGGGCGGCCCGGGTCGGCCTGGTCACGCCGATGCGCGACGGCATGAACCTCGTCGCCAAGGAATACGTGGTCGCGCAGAGCGAGGACGATCCGGGCGTGCTGGTCCTGTCGAAATTCGCCGGCGCGGCCCGGCAGATGCCCGAGGCGCTGCTGGTCAACCCCTACGACCGGTTCGAGGTCGCCGAGGCGATCCGCTCCGCCCTGTACATGCCCAAGGCCGAGCGGCTGGCGCGCTGGAAGCCGATGGTCGAGCGCATGACCCGCGAGGACGTGGATTGGTGGGCGCGCAACTTCCTGTCGGAGCTGGAGAACTTCCGCACCATGGAGCGCGAGGCGCCGACGACGGCCGCGGCCGCCGAGTAGCCGGTTCTTTTGCGCTGACGCCGACGATGTCGATACCGCTTTGAGGCGCCATCGCTCTTGCAGGCCGCGCCGCGCCCCCTCTCCCGTGCGAGAGAGGGTTGGGGTGAGGGACCAGGTCTTTCCGGAAAACGCGCATCCCTCACCCAGCTCTCTGCGAGAGCAGACCTCTCCCGCACGGGAGAGGGGACCCGGGCCTCATCCGGCCGACGACGTGATCGTAGTCCCGGTGCAGGTCCGTACCGCCCGCGAGCCTTGCGGGGACGGGGCAAGGCGCATTGTTCCAAGCGACTTGCCGTCGGCCCCGATGGCTGACCTCGCTCGCCGGCGCCGGCACGCGCATCGCCCCACCTCCCAGAAAACTGGACTCCGCCCATGATCGCCGTCGATGACGGGGTGCCGGCGCCGCTCGGCGCGCATTTCGATGGGCGCGGGGTCAACTTCGCCCTGTTCTCCGAGCACGCCACCGCGGTGGACATCTGCCTGTTCGAGCCGGGGGAGCGGCACGAGACCCGCACGGTCCGGCTGCCCTGCCGCACCGACGACGTCTGGCACGGCTACCTGCGCGGGGTGCTGCCGGGCCAGCTCTACGGCTACCGGGTGCACGGCCCCTGGGATCCGGCCAACGGCCACCGGTTCAACGCCTCGAAGCTGGTGCTCGACCCCTATGCCAGGGAGATCCGGGGCCGGATCCGCTGGCACGACGCGCTCTACGGCCACCGCCGGGGAAACGAGAGCCGGATCGACCGGCGCGACAGCGCGGTCTACATGCCCAAGGGGGTGGTCACGGCCCCGGAGGTGCCCGACCTCGCGCTGGCCCCGCTGCGCCGGCCCCTCACCGAGACCGTGGTGTACGAGGCGCACGTCAAGGCGCTGACCCGCACCCATCCCGCCATCCCGGACGCGGAGCGCGGCACCTACGCGGCCTTGGCCCACCCGGCGATCATCGCGCACCTGGTCAAGCTCGGGGTCACCGCCCTGGAGCTGCTGCCGATCCAGGCCTTCGCGGACGACCGCTTTCTGGTCGAGAAGGGGCTCGTCAACTTCTGGGGCTATCAGCCCCTGGGCTACTTCGCCCCGGATCCGCGCTACCTCGGGGAGGGCGGGCTGAGCGGCCTCAAGGCGGCGATCCGCGAGCTGAACGCCGCCGGGATCGAGACCTGGCTCGACGTGGTCTACAACCACACCGCCGAGGGCGACCACAGCGGCCCGACCCTGTCGTTCCGCGGCATTGACAATGCCAGCTACTACAAGCTCGACCCCGCGGACCGGCGCCGGACGATCGATTGCACCGGCTGCGGCAACACCCTCGACGCGAGCCACCCGCGGGTGATGCAGCTGGTGCTCGATTCCCTGCGCCACTGGGTCACCGCCTACGGCATCGCCGGCTTCCGGTTCGACCTCGCCACCAGCCTCGGGCGCGCGCCGCTCGCCTTCACCCCGCAGGCGGCCTTCTTCCAGGCGGTGGCGCAGGATCCGGTGCTCGCCCGGGTCAAGATGGTGGCCGAGCCCTGGGACATCGGGGAGGGCGGCTACCAGCTCGGCGGCTACCCGCGCGGCTGGAGCGAGTGGAACGACAAGTTCCGCGACGCGGCCCGGGGCTTCTGGAAGGGCGATTCCGGCACCCTGGCGAAGCTGACCCAGGGGCTGACCGGCTCGCGCGAGGTGTTCGCCCCGTCCCGGCGCTCGCCGCTCGCCAGCGTCAACTTCATCGCCAGCCACGACGGCTACACCCTGGCAGACACGGTGGCCTACGAGCAGAAGCACAACGCGGCCAACGGCGAGGACAACCGCGACGGCCACGGCCACAACGTCAGCTGCAATTACGGCGTCGAGGGCGACACCGACGACGTGGGCATCCTGGCCGTGCGCGCCCGCCAGAAGCGCAACATGCTGGCCACGATGATGCTGGCCCAGGGCGTGCCGATGCTGCTGATGGGCGACGAGCGCTCCCGCAGCCAAGGCGGCAACAACAACGCCTACGCCCAGGACAACCCGATCAGCTGGATGGACTGGACCAGCGACCCGGACCCGCAGCTCACCGGCTTCGTGGCGAATCTCCTGGCCCTGCGCCGGGCCCAGCCGGCCCTGCGGCGGCGGAGCTTCTTCACCGGCGCCCCGGTCGCCCCCGAGGCGCCCCTCCGGGACGTGCACTGGCTCGCCCCCGAGGGCACCGAGATGGAGAACCACCACTGGGCCGACGACGGCCTGCAGGTGTTCGGCATGCAGATCGGCAACGACGGGGACGGCGACCGCCTGCTGCTGCTGTTCAACGCCGGGGTGGAGCCCCTCGACTTCCGCCTCGCCCCGGTGATCGGCGGCCCCTGGCAGCCGGCCTTCGACACCGGCGAGGCCGCCGGCACGGTCCCGCCGGGCGCCCCGTCCTACGGGCCGGACGCGCCGGTGCCGCTGCCGGGC